>JBMZST010000096.1:0-6312 GCA_049623265.1 Porticoccaceae bacterium | reverse complement strand
CGAGGAAGTTGGCCGGTGAACCGCCGTGCAGATGCACAATATCCATGGTACCCATGGCCAGACCAGCACCATTGACCATACAGCCGATATTGCCATCCAGAGCCACATAGTTAAGCTCGAAGGAAGCGGCATGGGCTTCGCGGGCATCTTCCTGGGAGGGATCGTGCATCGCTTTGATAGCAGGCTGACGGTAGATTGCATTGCCGTCGATAATCACCTTGGCATCCAGGCAGTGCAGATTGCCTTCGTCGGTAATTACCAGCGGGTTAATTTCCAGCAGCTCTAGGTCTTTCTCTTTAAACATCTTGGCCAGACCCAGAAAAATCTGCACAAACTGCTTAATCTGAACGCCTTTAAGGCCCAGCTTAAACGCCAGATCACGGCCCTGGTAGGGCTGTGCGCCAGTCAGAGGATCAATAATGGCCTTAAGGATTTTTTCGGGAGTCTCTTCAGCAACCTTCTCGATCTCAACACCGCCCTCGGTGGAGGCCATAAAGATAATACGGCGAGTCGCACGGTCTACCACAGCACCCAGGTACAGCTCCTGGTCTATATCTGTGCAGGTCTCAACCAGAATACGGCTGACTGGCTGACCATTGGCATCAGTCTGGTAAGTCACTAGGTTTTTGCCCAACCACTGGTTGGCAAACTCTTCGATTTCAGCTTTGGAGCTTACCAGCTTTACGCCGCCGGCTTTGCCGCGGCCTCCAGCGTGGACCTGAGCTTTAACAACCCATTTGTCTCCGCCGATGGTATCGGCAGCGGCTGCGGCATCCTGTGCGGTCTCTGCGGCAATGCCCTTAGACACTGGCAGTCCGTACTCAGCAAATAGCTGCTTACCCTGATATTCATGCAGGTTCATACTTGTCTTCCCGTTAAGTCTTTCGGATGGATAAAACCCCAGAGCGCAGTAGCGGCGCCCTGGGCTGGTTAAAGGTACTTACAAAACTATGTTAGCGACGCTTGCGGTTGGCAATATGAATAGCAGAGCCATTCACAGCCAGCGCTGCTTCGTGCACAGTTTCCGACAGTGTCGGGTGACCAAATACGGTCATACCTAAGTCTTCTGCGCTGGAGCCAAACTCCATTGCAATGGCCACCTGCTGTACCAAATCGGCTGCACTGGGGCCAACAATATGGCAACCCAGTATGCGGTCTGTATCAGCATGGGCAATAATTTTTACCATTCCATCGGTATCGTTGGCGGCCATAGCCCGGCCACTGGCGGCAAAGGGGAAAACACCCACATTGTAGGGCTCACCCGCCGCTTTAATCTGTTCCTCAGTCTGACCCACAGAGGCTACCTCTGGGTGGGTGTAGATGACATTGGGCACAATATCGTAGTTCATCTGCGCCTTGTGGCCGGCGATAATCTCGGCAACCATCACGCCCTCTTCAGAGCCCTTGTGCGCCAGCATGGGGCCGCGCACCAGATCGCCAATGGCGTAGACACCAGAGACATTGGTAGCGCACTGGTCGTTGACAAACACCGTGCCACGCTCATCCAGCTGCACCCCGCTGTCCTCAGCCAGCAGGCCGTCGGTAAAGGCACGGCGGCCCACACAGACAATCAACTTATCGAAGGTTTCTTTGTGCTCAGAGCCATCGGCGGTCATAAAGGTCACTTCCACAGCGCCTTTGACAATCTCGGTACCAGTGACGCGCGCGCCCAGACGGATATCCAGACCCTGCTTGGTAAAGATTTTCTTGGATTCTTTGGCCACGGCCTTATCCATAATCGCCAGGAAATCTTCCATCGCTTCCAGCAATACCACCTCAGAGCCCAAACGGTTCCATACAGAACCCAGCTCCAGGCCAATCACACCGGCACCAATCACACCCAGACGCTTGGGCACTTCATTGATTTCCAGGGCACCAGTTGAGTCCACAATCAGGTCGCCATCGACCTTGGCTACAGGAATATCAATGGGCAGTGAACCAGAGGCAAGAATCACATTGCCAGCCTCAATCACCGACACCGTGCCATCATTGGCGGTAAGCTCAACCTTTTTGCCTGCCAGCAGCTTGCCTGTGCCATACAGCGCAGTCACGCCGTTGGCTTTAAACAGACCAGAGATACCCCCGGTCAGCTGATTAATAATCTTATTTTTGCGCTCCAGCATGGCGGGAATATCCATAGCCACGCCTTTGGTACTGATACCGTGAATACCCAGGTCTTCCTTGGCTTCATGGTATTTAAACGAGCTATCCAGCAGCGCCTTCGACGGAATACAGCCCACATTCAGGCAGGTACCACCATTCACGCCCTTGCCTTCGCTGTTTTGCCACTTCTCGATACAGGCAGTTTTAAGCCCCAACTGAGCAGCGCGAATCGCTGCCACATAGCCAGCGGGGCCACTACCAATTACCACAACATCATATTTATCTGACATTTAAATACCTATATTTCAGTAACTTACGTGTTAAATTTCAAGTAAAATCTTAGCTGGATCTTCGATTAGCTGTTTAATCGCAACCAAGAATTGTACCGCTTCCTTGCCATCGATCAGGCGGTGATCATAGGACAGCGCCAGATACATCATCGGGCGAATCTCCACCTGGCCATTGACCGCTACAGGACGCTGCTGAATCGTATGCATACCCAAAATTGCCGTCTGCGGCGGGTTAATAATGGGTGTCGACAGCAGCGAACCATAGACACCGCCATTGGTAATGGTAAAGGTGCCACCGGTCATCTCTTCAATACTTAACTTGCCTTCGCGGGCCTTGCCAGCGTATTCGCCAATGCTGTTCTCCACAGTGGCAATACTCATATTCTCCGCATTGCGCAGCACAGGCACTACCAGACCGCGATCGGTTGATACAGCCACACCAATATCCTGGAAGCCGTGGTAGACAATATCTGTGCCATCGATCGAGGCATTGACCAGCGGGAAGCGCTTCAGGGCCTCTACCGCGGCTTTTACAAAGAAGCCCATAAAGCCCAGTCTGGTACCATTGTGAGTCTTGGTAAATTCGTCCTGATACTGCTTGCGCAGCCCCATCAGTGCCGACATATCCACTTCGTTAAAAGTAGTCAATGAGGCCGTAGTCTGAGTCACATCCAACAGACGCTCCGCAATACGCGAACGCATTCTGGTCATGGCAACACGGCGCTCAACCCGCTCACCGGCTGGCATAGCATCGTCTGCAGCCGGTGCCGCAGCCGGCGCTGGGCTAGCAGCGGCAGGCGCTGCTGCAGGGGTAAAGTTGACCACATCTTCTTTGGTGATTCTGCCACCTTTGCCGGTACCAGTAACCTGGGATAGATCAATACCGCGCTCATCGGCCAGCTTTTTCGCTGCCGGGTTCACCAGTGCGTCGGCGGCCTGCACATCCGCCTCTTCCTGTTTCGCCGCTGGGGCCGCTGCAGGCTTGGCTGCCTCGCCCTCTTCGATACGGGCAATCACCTCATTGCTCAGCACCAGTTCGTCCTCGGCTTTAAGTACCTCGGTAATAGTACCTGTCGCTGGGGCAACGACCTCCAGAACGACCTTGTCGGTCTCAATATCGACCAGTAGTTCGTCGCGAGTCACGCTGTCGCCAACGTTTTTGTGCCAGGTTGCCACTGTGCCTTCTTGCACAGATTCGGGGAAAGTGGGTGCCTTAATTTCAATGGCCATTAATCTATTCCTGCTTTAAGAGTCGATTGTGAGTGCTTGATCAATAAATTGTTTCTGTTCTTCTAAATGAACAGACATATATCCGCTTGCGGGTGCCGCTGAACTCTCGCGGCCCACAAAGCTAAGGTGTAATTCGGGTTTTAAGCGCTGGATTACATGGCGCATATGGTGCTGGCTGCTGTACCAGGCACCCTGATTCATAGGCTCTTCCTGACACCAAATAATATCTTCGATATTGCTATAGGGGCGTAGAATCTCCTCCAACTCAGCGTCGGGGAAAGGATACAGCTGCTCGAGACGAATCAGCGCTATATCCTCAATGCCGCGCTCCATGCGCTCTTCCAATAGATGGTAGTAGACCTTGCCCGAGCAGAGCACCACGCGGCGCGCCACAGCCGGGTCAATACTGTCATCAATCACATTGTGGAACTCGCCGTTGGCCAGCTCCTCCAGAGAGGAAGTAGCCAGCTTATGACGCAGAATCCACTTAGGACTCATAATCACCAGCGGCCGACGCATCGGACGAATGGCCTGACGGCGCAGCAGATGGAAGATCTGTGCCGGTGTGGTGGGAATCACCACCTGCATATTGTGCTCGGCACAGAGTTGCAGGAAACGCTCCAGGCGCGCAGAGGAATGCTCTGGCCCCTGCCCTTCAAAGCCGTGGGGCAACATCATGGTCAGGCCAGACAGCCGTGCCCATTTATGCTCACCACTGGCAATAAACTGGTCAATCACCACCTGGGCGCCATTGGCAAAGTCACCAAACTGGGCTTCCCAGATAATCAAACCCTTGGGGGCTGTGGTGGCATAGCCGTATTCAAAGGCCAGCACCGCCTCTTCCGACAGTACGGAGTCATAGATATCAAAGCGCGGCTGACCCTCATAGAGCTTGGTCATCGGCAGATAGGCTTCGCCATCTTTCTGGTTAAACACCACGGCATGGCGATGGGAGAATGTACCGCGACGCACATCCTGCCCGGTGATACGAATCGGGAAACCTTCCTGCAGCAAGGTGCCATAGGCGAGGAGCTCGGCCATACCCCAATTCAGCGGCAGTGCACCACCAGCCATTTTGCGGCGATCGTCGTAAATTTTGGCCACCTGACGCTGCACCTGAATACCGTCGGGGATCACGGTGATCTTAGAGGCCACATCCTGCAGGGTTTTCAGGTCTATACCCGTGTGGGCTGGCGTTCGCCAGTCATGGTCCAGATAGGGGTTCCAGTCTACAAACAGGCTGGTATCCGGCTCGCGCACCAGGTTGTGCACCACAAAGTCACCATTATCCAGGCTGGCGCGGTAATCATTGGCCATCTCATTGGCCCTGTCCTGCTCCAGCACACCCTCAGCAACCAGCTTCTGGGCATACAGGGTTCTGGTGGTGCTGTGCTTGCGAATCACATCGTACATCAGCGGCTGAGTGGCAGAGGGCTCATCGGTCTCGTTGTGGCCGCGGCGGCGGTAACAGACCAGGTCGATCACCACATCCTTACCAAACTCATAGCGATAGTCCATCGCCAGCATGGCGGCAAACATCACCGCGTCTGGGTTATCGCCATTCACATGCAGTATCGGCGCCTGTACCATCTTGGCAATATCTGTGCAGTACTCTGTAGAGCGCGCATCGTCCTGACGGTTAGTGGTAAAGCCTACCTGGTTATTGATCACAATATGGATGGTACCGCCAGTTTTATAGGCGCGCGTCTGGGACAGCTGGAAGGTCTCCATCACCACTCCCTGACCAGCAAAGGCGGCATCGCCGTGCATCAGGATAGGCACAACCTTTTCGCCACTGGCATCGTCGCGACGATCCTGGCGCGCTCGACCCGAGCCAATCACTACCGGACAGGAAATCTCCAGGTGCGATGGATTAAAGCCCAGGGCCATATGCACCTCACCCCCGGGGGTCATCACATTGGACGAGAAGCCCTGGTGGTATTTCACATCACCACTGGTGTTGACCAGGCGCTTGCCTTCAAATTCTTCAAACAGTTCCGCGGGGTTTTTACCCAGAATATTGACCAGTACATTCAGTCGGCCGCGGTGAGCCATGGCCATCACAATCTCTTTACAGCCGTACTCCCCAGAGCGGCGCACCAGGCAGTCGAGCAGCGGGATCAAGCTCTCGCCGCCCTCGAGACCAAAGCGTTTAGTGCCGGGGTATTTAGAGTCCAGATGCTTTTCCAGACCCTCAGCGGCAGTCAACCGGCTGAGTACATCGATACGGGCTTCATCGCCATAGGTGGGCTTGGAGCGCACAGACTCAAAGCGCTGGGCCAGCCACTGCTTCTCCGCAAAGCTGGTGATATGCATAAATTCAGGGCCCAGGTGACCACAGTAGGTTTCTTCCAGGGTCTCAACGATCTCGCGCAGCGTGGCCTCTGGCTTGCCCATATAAAGCGGACTGGTCTGGAACGTAGTATCCAGATCAGCCTGGGTCAGGCCATGAAAGTGCAGATGTAAATCAGGTACATCTTCACGCTGCATAATGCCCAGCGGATCCAAATTAGCTTTTTGGTGGCCACGGAAGCGGTAGGAACTGATCAGCTGAACTACTTTGACCTGCTTGCGTTCGTGCTCCAGGTGAATACCACCAGAGCCTGGCGCCGGCATTGGACGAGCCTGACGGCGGCCCAGCAGTTCAAAGTGCTGGATAATTGTGGCATGGGAGATATCTGGGGTAACG
>JBMZST010000095.1:0-6350 GCA_049623265.1 Porticoccaceae bacterium | reverse complement strand
CTCTGGTTGCCAGCGACGCTTGCTGTATAATGCGCGCCGGTAAAGAATCTGGTTTATCGAGCACAGTCGCTGTTTCAACCATCAGTGCTGTGACGATAATGTTTATGGGAAAGATGAGTCTTATAGGATCAATAATGAGTCAACTACGAATTTTTGCACTAATCACATTTGCCGCTGTAGCTCTGTTGGGCTGTAGTGCCAAAGAAAACTCCGAGCTAACTGCGGCCCAGGAAGAGGCGGTTGCAGAGCGCATTGCACCTGTGGGCCATGTGGTTAAAGCTGGCCAGGTTGTGGCAGTGGCTTCCGCGGGTGGCGCTGGGCGCTCTGGCGATGATATCTATGGCACTAACTGCATGGCCTGTCACACCTCTGGTATTGCCGGAGCCCCTATGCTGGGAGATGCTGTAGCCTGGGCTGACCGTCTGAGCAAAGGGATTGAAACTGTTTACAGTAATGCCATTAACGGCATCAATGGCATGCCAGCCCGCGGCACCTGCATGGACTGCAGTGACGATGAGGTGATTGCCGCAATCGACTATATTCTGGATAACAGCAAGTAGCTGTTAACGGAATAAAAAACCCCAGACTGTGATCACAGACTGGGGTTTTTTATTGCCTGAAGGAGTCTAGTTAGGGTTGAGGGCCTGCATCCAAAATGTCCTGAGAGGGTGCAAAGCTGACAATATTTTCAGCAAATAGCTTAGCAAGCTTTTCCGCCTGAATATCGTAATCGGCAGGATTATCCCAGTTATTGCGTGGATTCAGGTAAGACTTGTCCACACCGGGGATATCCAGCGGAATATCTAGATTTAACAGATCCAGATGCTCAGTTTCAGCTGTCTCCAAAGAGCCATTGGTAATGGCAGTGACCACAGCGCGAGTAACAGGAATAGGGAAGCGACTGCCGGTGCCTTTAGAACCGCCAGAACCCCCGGTCCAACCCGTATTAACCAGATATACCTTGGAGCCAAACTCTTCGATACGCTTCATCAGTAGCTCGGCGTAGACACTTGCGGGGCGCGGCATAAACGGCGCGCCAAAACAGGTGCTGAAGGTAGGGTTGATGCCCGCTTCGCCACCAACCTCAGTAGAGCCAACCCGGGCTGTGTAGCCGCTGAGGAAGTGATAGGCTGCGGCCTCTTTTGAAAGCAGGGACACCGGGGGCAACACGCCGGTGACATCGCAGGTCAAAAAGATAATATTTTTTGGTTCACCGGCTTGATTTTCCAGGCGACGCTTCTCCACATGTTCAAGAGGATAGCTACAGCGGCCATTTTCAGAAATGCTGGTATCGCAGTAGTCGGCAAGACGGGTATTTTCATCTATCACCACATTTTCGACAATGGCACCGAATTTAATGGCCTCCCAGATCACTGGCTCATTTTTCTGGCTGAGGTCTATGGTTTTGGCGTAACAACCCCCCTCTAGATTAAAGACTGTGCCGCGACCCCAGCCGTGCTCGTCATCGCCAATCAGGAAACGATCGGGGTCGGCCGACAGAGTGGTTTTACCTGTGCCTGAGAGACCAAAAAACAGCGCGGTGTCGCCCTTGTCGCCAACATTGGAGGCACAGTGCATGGGCATGACATCCTTTTCCGGCAAGAGGAAATTCTGCACCGAGAACATGGCTTTTTTCATTTCACCGGCGTACTTCATACCGGCCAGCAGTACTTTGCGCTTGGCAAAGTTGATAATCACTACGCCCTCGCTATTGGTGCCGTCCCGTTCGGGATCGCAGACAAAGTTGGCGGCATGAAGGATTTTCCATTCCTCTTTGGCAGCGGGGTTATACTTCTGGGCGCGGATAAACATATTGCGCCCAAACAGCCCGTGCCAGGCGGTTTCAGTGGTGACTTTAACTGGAATATAGTGGTTTGAGTCCTGCCCCACATGGAGGTGGGAGACAAAGCGTTCTTTATCCGCCATATAGTCTGCAACGCGGCTCCATAATGCATCGAAAACTGCGGCTGAAATAGGGCGATTGACAGAGCCCCAGTCGATAGCGTCGGAGGAGCTGGGCTCATCGACAATAAAGCGGTCTGCTGGTGATCTGCCGCTGCGCTGACCTGTGGTGGTTACCAGCGCGCCGGTACTACCCAGCCTGCCTTCACCTCGTTGAATTGCAATTTCTACAAGCTCGCTAGAGCCCAAATCTAAATGAATTGGTGCTTCGGCCATTCTCTTCCTCTCTTCCCAAAGTGAAAAAAAATCTTTTATGGATCATCCAATCCATAAGCATAGTATGCCAGAAACTCTGTAGCTGAACTTTATTTTTGGATGAGTCCTAGCAATAGTGGGCATCAGGCAGGCTGATTGGCGCTAGACCCTAGGTTTAATGCAGTGTTGGACGGTCTGAGTCGAACATATCTTCCACATCGCGATCAGTGAAATGATAGCGTTCATCACAGAATTCACAGGTAATGGACACCGAGCCCTGTTCTGCCACTATATCCCTAACCTCTGTGGCTCCCAATGAGACCAGGGCGCGTTCGGTGCGCTGTCTTGAGCAGCTGCAGAAAAAATGCAGGCTCTGGGGCTCGAAGAGCCTTACGCCATCTTCATGGAACAGCCGGTACAGCTGTTCACTGTGGGAGAGACTGAGCTGTTCCTCAGTTTTTAAAGTGTCCATCAAAGCGCTGATATGTTGCCAGTCCGCAGCCATTTTGTCGGCATGCTGAGTACTGGGCATCTGCTGTATTAGCACGCCAGAGGCGATCTTTTGGTCGGCGCAGAGCTTGATCTGGGTCGGCAGCTGCTCTGATTGGTTGAAGTAGTGCTCCAAGCATTGGCTGAGATTATCGGCCTCCAGGGGGACAATACCCTGGTAGCGCTCTCCACCCTCGGGCTCAATGGTGATGGCCAGGGTGGCGCTGCCCAGGAAATCTTGCAGGCTCTGGGCGCTGGCGGCGGCGCCTAAATCGCCGCGAACAATACCGCGCAACTTATTGCCCTGGGTACACTCAGCCATAATGGTTTTTATCGGGCCATCGCCAGTGGCTTGAACGCTGATAATGCCTGGATATTTTAGGGTGGCACTAAGCAGGCTGGCAGCGACCAAAAACTCGCCAAACAGCCCAGCCACAGAATCTGGGTACTGCTGCTGTGCCAATATGGACTGGTAGCTAGTGGCTAGAGAACAGATTTCACCGCGGATATCAGTGCCATCGAAAAGAAAATTTTGCAGGGTATCGTGATCGCTCATAGGTCGCGCATTGTACTGGAATATGAGCCTGCGGGAAGGCTAATTATTTAAAAACCGATGAATTTGGCGACGCTGTTTTTTGTTGGGCCGCTCACTTTGCGGCATGGAGCTGTTAAAGGCTTTGCGCTCAGCGGCGCGGGCCTCGCGTTGCACAATACTCTGTTCGGTTTCGCGGTACAGCAGCTGGGCCTCAGAGGCTCCGCGACGCTGTTCTGACAGGGCGATTACCTCGACGGTTTTCTCGTCGAACCCCTGGCGGATTGTCATCATAAGACCGGTTTCGAGCAGGCGGCTGGGTTTAGATTTCTGCCCGTCAATATGCACCTTACCGTTCTCAATGGCCGCCTTGGCGAGGGCGCGGGTTTTAAAAAACCGGGCGGCCCAGAGCCATTTGTCGATACGGACTTTGGCTGCTGCAGGCTTATCCATCAGTACCTCTGACCAGGCTGGCTGTGCCCAGATCTAACACTTGGGAGAAGGTCTGAATAGCCGGAAAACCATAACTGGGTCTGGCGGGTTGCTGGCTATCAGGGGTCTCTATCGCGAGTAGATGGGCTATGCCATAGGTCTGTGCCGAGCGCAGTACTGCCTCGGAATCGTCAATAAACAGGGTTCTGCTGGGGTCAAAGGGCATATTTTGCTGGAGTTGCTGCCAAAAACGCTGGTCTTCTTTGGGGCAGCCATAGTCATGGGACGTAATCACCTGATCCAGTAAAGGCTGAATGCCGGTCACGGCAAACTTAATCTCAACGCTGTGTGGATGGGCATTGGTGATTAGCACGCGATCTTTGCCTCTGTGACCCAGGGCCTCAAGAAAGTCTAGAGTTTGTGGTCGCTCTGCGATCAGGTGCTTAATTTCGCGCTTTAAGCCAACAATATCCATATCCAGTTCTCGGGACCAGAATTCCGTGCAGTACCAGTCTAGAGTCCCCTGTTTTGCCGCCAGACGCTGAGCTATATCTGGAATGGCCTGCTCTGTGGGCAGACCATATTTCTCGCCGTAGCGGCGGGGGAGATGCTGCATCCAGAAATAGCTGTCGAAGTGCAGGTCGAGCAATGTGCCGTCCATATCCAGCAGCACGGTATCAACCTGATCCCAGCTAAAGCTTCGCACCCAGTCGAGTATCAAAACAGGTCCTCTGGCAGTGGGTTGTCTACCGGTACCTGATTGCTGCCGTCGGGCAGTTCTGACACATCAGTCTGTTTAAAGAACTCAAAGATACCCTGCTGATGGGGTGCTATGCGCTCGCCAGTCTTGGCATCAATTTTGACCATCACAATACCATCGGGCTGGGGCTGAGTTATCTCCGACTTGCCCGCCAGCGCACCGCGCATAAAGTCAATCCAGATGGGCAGGGCTGCGGAGCCACCGTATTCGTTGCGCCCCAGCATGCTGTTGTCATCAAAACCCACCCAGGTGGTGGTCGCTAGATGGGGGGAGTAGCCAGAGAACCAGGCGTCCCTGGGCCCATTGGTGGTGCCGGTTTTACCCGCCAAATCGTTGCGCTCTAAAGCTTTGGCCTTGACCCCCGTGCCACGCAAAATAACGTCTTTAAGCATGGAGTCAATCAGGAAGGCGCTCTGTTTATCTATGACTCGCTTGGCTGGGGTAACCTCCGTGCTCTCAGTATTTTGCAGGGCCAGGGCTATGGCCTCCCAGCTATCTTGCTCGCCGTCCGCCTGTGATTCCTGAGCCAGGTTGTTGAGTAGTTCTTCGAGCTGCATGTCGACGCTGAGCTCAGCCTGGGCATCTGGCGCATCCGGGTCACAGGGGTCACAAACGGTCGCCGGGTTGGCCTGAAAAATCACATTGCCGTCGCGGTCTATCACCTTATCCAGAATATAGGGTCTTACCTGATGGCCACCATTGGCAAATACTGCATAACCCGCAGCAATTTCCAGTGGCGTCATGGCATGACTGCCCAAGGCCAGGGACAGGTCCAGAGGCATATCGCCGGTATCGAAGCCAAAGGCTTGCAAACCCTCTAGGGTGCGGTCTATCCCCATGCGCCGCAATAGACGGATAGACACCAGATTGCGCGAGCGATACAGGGCCTCACGCAGTCGAGTAGGGCCATAAAATTTGCCGCCATCGTTCTCTGGTCGCCACAAATCCTCTAGCTTGCTGTCATTAAATACCACTGGGGCATCGTTGATCAGAGAGGCCGGCGTAAAGCCATTGCGCAGGGCGGTAGTATAGATAAAGGGCTTAAAGTTGGAGCCGGGCTGGCGCGACGCCTGGGTGACGCGATTAAAGCGACTCTGGCGGAAATCAAAGCCGCCTACCAGTGCTCTGACACCACCATTCTCCGGTGCCAGCGCCACCATAGCAGCCTGAGCTGTGGGCAGCTGACCCAGGCTCACCCGATTGTTTTCATGGCGTTGAATACGGATTAAATCCCCTGGCTTAAACAGGTCAAGCGCGGAGGCAATGGGCGCGGTGCGGGCGTTGACGGTTTTATAGAGTCTTAGACCCTGTAGTCCGTCGACCCAGTTTAATGGCAGGCTCAGCCTATCTCTGGTCAGTACCATAAGATGATCCTCGGCTACCTCAGTGATTATGGCCGGTTCCAGGCCTCCATAGACACTGGCACGCAGCGCTTCGGGCCAGCTCTCTTCAGGTAGTGCGGACTGCTCGACACCGCGGTAACCATGGCGTTCATCGTAGGCGATGATGCCTGACTGCAGTGCCTTGACAGCATGGCTCTGCATGGTTGAATCCAAAGTGGTGATAGCGGTGTAGCCCTCTGTATAGGCTTTAAGGCCAAACTTATCGATCACTTCTTGACGCACCATCTCGGCTGCATAGGCCGCATCTAGTTCTGAAATGGAGCCATGATAGGAGGCATTGTCGACTTCATTGATAGCAGCCCGATACTGGGCTTCATCTATATTGCCCAACGACAGCATGCGTCCAAGAATCCAGTTGCGACGGATCATGGCGCGTTCGGTATTAGCCAAGGGGTTGAATCTGGAGGGGGCCTTGGGCAGGCCCGCTATGGTGGCAATCTCTGCCAGGCTGAGTTCATCCAGAGTTTTGCCATAGTAGACCTGTGCTGCAGCACCCACACCATAGGCGCGGTTGCCCATATATATTTTGTTGGTGTAGAGGGATAGAATTTCCTCTTTACTGAGTTCCTCTTCAATC
>JBMZST010000094.1:0-6351 GCA_049623265.1 Porticoccaceae bacterium | reverse complement strand
CCAAAGTAGACAATCAGCGAGTTTTCGCCGGCAATTGAAATAGGATGCTGCTGAGCCATGGTGATCTATTGGCTTATAAGTTGGCGGATTTTTTCAATAGCATTGACCCCATCCATATTGTCGCCATGGACACAGAGGGAGTCTGCCTGCAATGCCAGCTGATGGCCGCTAACAGTGGTCACTGTGCCATGCTCCTGTAGCTGAACAACCTGCTCGAGCATTTTTTCTCTGCTGTGCACTGCGCCCTCTTTGGTTCTGGAGAGCAGGGCACCGTCATCGTCGTAACAGCGGTCGGCAAAAGCCTCAAATAGCACCTCCAGGCCAAAGGCCTGGGCTTCTTGACAATGGATTTCTGCGTCGGGGGTGGCCTGCAACATAAAGGCGAGAGGCTGGTGGCATTCACTGATAGCTTCCATCACTGCACTGCGAATATGGCCGTCAGCCATCATATCGTTATAGAGGGCTCCATGGGGCTTTACATACTTCACCTCTATACCCAGATTGCTGGCCATACCAGTGAGTGCGGCAATCTGATACTGCAGTAGGGCGATGAGTTCCACCGGCGGTATTTTCATCGAGCGGCGGCCAAAGCCAGAGATATCCGGGTAGCTGGGATGGGCGCCTATCTGCACATTGTTGCGCTTAGCGGCGAGTAAGGTCTTCTTGATTACCACCGGATCGCCTGCATGGAAGCCGCAGGCAATATTGGCCTGGTCGATAAAGGGCATTACCTGATCGTCGAGGCCCATTTTCCAGGCACCAAAGCTCTCACCGAGATCGCAGTTTAGTAATAATGGCATGCTGCTTCCTTAAATGTGTTTGAATTCCGTCGGTTTGTGTCTGTCATTCTAAGCCAAGCGAAGGACCTCTCAGTTCACTTCAAGCTCTGTATTCTCTATATCTGTCACCAACATATATCCCGGGCTGTGAGTGATACAAAAGGGTGGTTTGGCATTTTCTAAGGCCACCTGGGGCGTTACACCGCAGGCCCAGAACAGGGGGTGTTCACCATCCTTAATGGTCACTGCATCGCCGTAGTCTGGCTGGTTAATGTCTTCGATACCAATGTCCGCCGGGTTGGCATAATGAATGGGCTCGCCATGCACTGAGGGAAAGCGACCACTTATATCCACAGCCTTAAGCGCGTCTTCTGGCGTAAAGGGACGCATGCTGACGACCATTTTTCCGGTGAAGGGGCCGGCGGGGGTGCAGTCTATGTTGGTTCTGTACATGGGCACATTGACCCCTTCGCTGATATTGCGCACATCCAGGCCTTCAGCTACCAGTGCCTCCTCGAACGAAAAGGAGCAGCCCAGCAGAAAGGCCACCAGATCATCCCGCCACAACTCAGAGATATCATCCAGCTCGACAGTTAGCTCGCCCTGTTCAAACAGTCTGTAGCTGGGGATATCTGTGCGTATGTCTAGATCTGCACCCAGTTTGGCAATCTGATATTCCCCGGGTTCGGAGACGGCAATGAGAGGACAGGGTTTGGGGTTATCCTGGCAAAATTGCAGAAAGTCTGCAGCCCAGTCGCCGGGTAGTATCACCATATTGCACTGCACATAGCCTGGGCAGCAGCCAGAGGTGTTACCTCGGAAGTCGCCGCTGCGAATTTGTTGGCGCAGCATCCGAGGTGAGAGATTTGGTGTTTGCTGTGACATAACAACCCCCATTAAGATTTTAAAGTCTAGCAAAGCTGGCAGCCAAACTCACCAGCAGTAACCCAGAGGTGGTAGATGTTGGCATTACAGACCAGATAGGCCGCAACTAGCGCCAGCGCTCGGCCCAGGCATCCAGCACCAGTTCGGTGTACCAGGTCTGTCCATAGCTGCCATTGTAGCGGGCCAGAGCGTTGGCCAGTTGACCCTGCTCCAGGTCCAGATAATGTTTCAGAATGGTGCAGCCGTAGCGCAGATTAGTCTGCAGATTGATCAGGTTATCGTCCGGGCGGCCAATCTCGTTTTTCCAGAAGGGCATGACTTGCATTATGCCCTGAGCGCCGGCCCTGGAGACGGCGTAGGGGTCAAAGCCACTCTCGACCTCGATCAGTGCCAGAACAATTTCTGGCGCCAGACCAGCTCGGCTGGCCTCGCTGTGAATCAGGGTTAACAGGCGCAGACGCTGATCTGGATTTTTCAGCCATTTGGCCAGATGGGCGTCCTTGGCTACCAGCCATACCTGGGCATCGTAGGGGTTTTTAAAGCTCTGGGCATCGGCGGCGGCCAGTTTAAGTTTGGCGACCAGACTGGGATCAGGGTCGGCGGAGGTAGTGACAGAGACTGTAACTAGGGCGGAGAAAATCATAAGGCAGGCCAGGGTCCTGGCCCAGTCCTGCCTAACTGTAAGTTTGGGCTTTGCCTTATTTTCTGAGGTTTTCCGCAATAAAGTCATCCAGCTTATCCATAGCTATATGTTGGTTTTCCGTTTCGCGACGACTGCGATATTCCACAGTGCCATCTGCCAGACCGCGATCGCCAATCACTATGCGGTGAGGTATGCCGATCAGCTCTATATCGGCCAGCATGCCACCCAGTCGCGCCTTGGGCTCGTCCATAAATAACACTTCATACCCAGCGTCACTGAGTTTTTGATAGAGATCTTCACAGGTTTGTGCAACCAGCTCGGACTTGTGCATATTAATGGGCACAATCGCCAGCTGAAAAGGGGCAATGGCATCGGGCCAGATAATACCGTTGTCATCGTGGTTCTGCTCAATGGCTGCGGCCACTATGCGGCTGACGCCTATACCGTAACACCCCATACTCATAGGCTGCTCTTTGCCATTTTCATCCAGCACTGTGGCTTTCATGGCTTCGGAGTATTTGGTGCCCAGTTGGAAGATATGACCCACTTCGATACCGCGTTTTATTTCCAGCACGCCATTGCCATCTGGGCTAGGGTCGCCAGCCACCACATTGCGAATATCGGCCACCTGATAGTCGCCGCAGTCGCGCTCCCAGTTCACATTGGTTAAATGGTAACCATCGCGATTGGCGCCGCAGACAAAATCTGTTAGCTGTGCCGCGCTGTGATCTACCACCATGGGCATATTCAGATTCACCGGCCCCAGCGAGCCCGGTGCACAGTTAAGGGCGGCTTTGATTTGCTCTTCGCTGGCAAAGGTAATTTCGCCGGCTAGTCCCAAGGCGTGCTGGGCTTTGACCTCGTTGAGTTCATGGTCGCCCCGTAGCATCAGGCCGTAGAGTTGAGTTTGACCCTCGTCGTCTTCGGCGCTGACGATCAATGCTTTTAGCGTCTGGGTGGCCTCTGTGTCCATAAATTGGCATAGCTCAGCTATGGTATGCACGCCGGGCGTGGCCAGTTCGATCAGTTCTGCCGTGCCCGGTGTGGCGCTGGTCTCTGGGGCTACAGCGGCCGCCTTTTCAATATTGGCGGCATAGTCGCTCTCTGTGGAGAACACTATGGCGTCTTCTCCGGAGTCGGCGAGCACATGAAACTCATGGGAATGACTGCCCCCAATACTGCCGGTATCGGCCAGCACGGCGCGAAATACCAGTCCGGTGCGAGTAAAAATAGCACTGTAGGTCTGATACATCAGATCGTAGGTTTGCTGCAGTGAGTCTGCATTGGCATGAAAAGAGTAGGCGTCTTTCATGCAGAACTCGCGGGTGCGCATCACACCAAAGCGGGGCCGACGCTCATCGCGGAATTTGGTTTGGATCTGATAAAAATTAGCTGGCAACTGTTTATAGCTGCTGATTTCGTTGCGAATAATATCGGTGATTACTTCTTCGTGGGTGGGACCCAGGCAGAAGTCGCGATCGTGGCGATCTTTAATGCGCAGCAGCTCCGGCCCAAATTGACCCCAGCGGCCCGATTCTTCCCACAAATCTGCAGGCTGTACCACGGGCATCATGAGTTCCTGTGCGCCAGATTTGTCCATTTCCTCGCGAACGATGGTTTCAACCTTGCGAAATACCCGCAGACCCAGCGGCAGCCAGCTGTATAATCCGGCGGCGACTTTGCGAATCATTCCGGCGCGCAACATTAACTGATGGCTAATAACCTCGGCGTCGGCGGGAGATTCTTTTTTAGTGGTGAGCAGGTATTGGCTGGCGCGCATAGTTTTCTTACACTTTATTGGTAGACGAAACCCTGTATTTTACGGGGCGCGGCTGTCGCGGTACAGAGCAAAGGGGAGCAGATAGGCAAAATGTTTGAATTACACCAGAGATTGCAGGCCGACACAGCACTGATTGGGCAGCTGCCCCTGTGCTCAGCCCTGTTGAGTCGGGATGCCAATTACCCCTGGGTCATTTTGGTGCCGCGGCGGGCAGATATCGCCGAGATCTATCAACTCAGTCCAGAAGACCGTCAACAGCTGCTGTTGGAGTCCTGTGCGCTGGCGGAGGCTATGGAGACTATTTTTCAGAGCGATAAGCTTAATATAGCGGCTATCGGCAACCTGGTACCCCAGCTGCATCTGCACCATGTGGTGCGCTATAAGACCGATGCGGCCTGGCCAGGGCCTGTTTGGGGCGCGGTGGAGGCGGTGGCCTACAGTGACGCTCTGTTGCAACAGCGGTTGACCGAGTTGCGTCGGGGATTGGCGGAGCTGCTGGGCTAGTCTGGATGTAGACGGGCAGCACAAGCAGTCAAGGAGCTAACCAACATAAAAAAAGCCCCATCATATCGATGGGGCTTTTCTATATTTGAACCCCAGGTGCTTTTTATTGTGCCATGTCCTTGAGACCCTTCAGGGCATGGACTTTTACTGCCGTTGAAGCCGGTTTGGCCTTAAAGTTCACCATCTTGCCGGTGAAAGGATTGACGGCTTTGCGCGCTTTTTTGGCAGGTCGTTTTGCGGTGGTAATTTTAATTAGACCGGCCAGAATAAACTCGCCCACTGAGCGCTTTTTGACATGTCGCGAGATCAGTATGGCCAGTTCGTCGAGGACGATGCCCACCTGCTTGCGATTTAAACCGGAGTTTATCGCCAGTTCGTTAACTATCTCAGTCTTGCTGAAGCGCTCACGCACTGCTGTGACTTTGCGGGCTGGTGCCACAGCTGGTCTTTTGGCTGTCGGCTTTTTACGCGCGGCGGGTTTTTTCTTTGCAGCGGCTGTTTTCTTCACCGCGGGTTTTTTCTTGGCGACGGCTTTTTTCTTAGCGGGAGACTTTTTGATGGGAGATGTTTTTGCGGTAGCTTTTTTTACCGCGACCTTTTTCTTCGCAGGGGCCTTTTTCTGGCTAGGGGCCTTTCTTTGGCTAGGGGCCTTTTTCTTGGCAGGCGCCTTTTTCTTTACTGTAGCTTTCCGTTTTGCAGTACCTTTTTTGACAGCCATTGTAAATTCCTTTGTGATAATTGGTTATCCGATTAAAACCAACCCTGTGGTAGCTCAGGTACCGAAAACAGGGCCTCGACATTATTTATAGTTGCTGAATTGCGGTTGTGCCATGTATCCAGGCTTTTTTTACCCGGATTTTGGCTCTCGGCTGTTTAAACGGGGCTGATTAAGCATTCGCCTGATGGCATGGCTGATGTATAATAATGCGCTTTTTAAATGCCAGACTTGTTTCTGCAGGCTTTTGACGAGGAAATTACCAACATGCCGATTTATGAGTATCGCTGTGACGACTGTGACCATCAGTTCGAGGCGCTGCAAAAAATGAGCGATGATGCTCTGACTGATTGCCCCAAGTGCAACCAGCCGGTTCTAAAGAAGCTGTTAACTGCTGGTGGCTTCCGCCTCAGTGGCAGCGGCTGGTATGAGACCGATTTTAAAAGTGGTAATAAAAAGAATATTAGCGGCGATCAAAAATCAGCCGATAGCAAGACGGCCTCTGCCGAATAACAGCAGAGAGCAAAAGCACACAACGTACTGTCGCCACAAGGCGCCATTAGATTAACCTGGGAATAAATGACTGATGTATCGAACAACCTATTGCGGACTAGTTAGAAGCGCACATATTGACGAAGAGATTACCATTTGCGGCTGGGTAGACCGTCGCCGCGATCATGGTGGTGTGATTTTTCTCGACCTGCGTGACCGCGAAGGCATTGTGCAGGTGGTGTTTGATCCGGATGCCGGAGAGTTTTTTGATCAGGCAGATAAGGTTCGTTCCGAATATGTTCTCAGGGTGACAGGCAAAGTCCGGGCGCGCAGTGAAGCCACGGTTAATGCCAATATGGGCACGGGTGAAATTGAAGTCTATGGCACCCATCTGGAAATTCTTAATGCTGCAGTGACGCCGCCTTTTCAGTTAGACGACCATGTTACCGTGGGCGAGGATGTGCGTCTCAAACATCGCTACATGGATCTGCGTCGCAGCGAGATGCAAAACAGTCTGAGATTCCGCTCTAAAGTCACCTCGTCTATTCGCAAC
>JBMZST010000093.1:0-6434 GCA_049623265.1 Porticoccaceae bacterium | reverse complement strand
AGAACTGGTGCAACCCAATCAGACCCTGGTGTTTTATATGGGGCTCAATGGCATGGAGACCATATGCCAGCAACTTATGGACTATGGTCTGGATGCAACCACGCCCGCCGCGCTGATTGAAAAGGGCACCTCTGATCGGCAACAGGTGTTTGTCGGTGATCTAGATAGTCTGCCTGGCATTGTGCGCAGTGCCGGCGCAAAAGCCCCCACATTGATTATTGTCGGCTCTGTAGTTAGCCTTCACCACAAGCTTGCCTGGTTTAATAAGCCTGGCAATCGCGTCGAAGGCGTTATCGATAAAAATAATCAGATTTGATAAGCACAGCTCGGAAAGGTGATATATGACCCATGGTTTTGATTATGACCTGTTTGTGATTGGCGCTGGCTCCGGTGGTGTGCGTGGCGCACGTATGGCCGCGTCTAGAGGCAAAAAGGTGGCAGTGGCCGAGGAGCGCTATCTGGGGGGAACCTGCGTTAATGTGGGCTGCGTGCCCAAAAAATTATTTGTCTACGCGTCCCAGTTTCCAGAATTATTCCACACCAGTGCCGGTTTTGGCTGGACTGTGCCTGAGCAGCCGACCCTGGACTGGGCAATATTGCGAGATAATAAAACAGCCGAGATTGAGCGCTTAAACGGTATTTACAACAGCCTGATTGCCAACAGCGGCGCTGACCTGTTCGACGGCAGAGCCACTATTGCAGGCCCCCACAAGGTGGCCATCAATGGCCGTACCTTTAGCGCCAAAACCATTCTAGTAGCCACTGGAGGCTGGCCCTACATACCAGAGTTTCCCGGCAGTGAGCATGCGATAAGCTCCAATGAAATGTTTTTCCTGGACCAGCTGCCAAAAACCGCCGTCGTAGTGGGTGGCGGCTATATCGCGGTGGAATTTGCCGGCATTTTAAATGGGCTGGGGGTCGAGACGCATCTGGTCTATCGTGGCCCTGCACTGCTCAAGTCTTTTGATCGCGAAATGGCGACCAAGGTGGCCGAGGGTATGGCGGCCAAAGGTGTCAATTTACATCTCAATACCGAGGTGGATCAAATCAGTAAAACAGCCTCGGGATTCTCTGTATCCCTGGACGGGCAGGGCAGTCTCGACGCCGGATTGGTGCTCTATGCTACGGGTCACCAACCCAATACCGCCGGGCTGGGGCTAGAGACCACCTCTGTGGTCACAACCAGCAACGGGGCTATTGTGGTAGATGACAACTTCGCTACAGCAGAGCCCAGCGTCTATGCCTTGGGTGATGTTATCGATCGGGTTCAGTTAACGCCCGTGGCCATCCAGGAAGCTATGGTTTTGGTGGACCACCTCTACGGCGAGGGACACGCCCATATCGACTACAGCAATATTCCCACCGCGGTATTTTCTCAACCGGAGTTAGGCACAGTGGGGCTTAGCGAAGAGCAAGCCAGATTGGACTACCAGGATATTGCCGTCTATATCTCTGATTTTAAGCCTATGTTGCAGACGCTCGGCGGTGGTGCTGATCGCATAACTATGAAACTTATTGTAGATACGGCCTCAGACAGGGTTATTGGCTGTCATATGGTGGGTGAGCATGCGGCGGAGATCATCCAGGGTATGGGTATAGCCCTTAAAGCTGGGGCGACCAAGGCTGACTTTGATGCCACTGTCGGTATTCACCCCAGTGCAGCAGAGGAGTTTGTTACCATGAGGGAAAAAGCGAGATAAGGCGACAAAAACCATTTTAATCAATGGTTTATAGCCTATATCTAAAGTGATTTATTCAATTAATATAGGCCCAGTTTATTTAAAATTGGCCCTTGGCTCGCTCCAAAAGGCACAAACTTAGGTATTTTAGGTCGCTTAAAGTTTTATCACCGTCCTCAACACTCTGGTTGACCACCACCATGAGTAGCGCATGGGTTACTTCTAGATAAGCCCGGCCCAGGCGCCTCAACTCCGCTGGGTTTGAGGCTATGTCCATGCGTTCAAACATACGCGCCATGGACGCAATAATAAGCTCATCATGAATCAAATCTAACTCGACCAGCTCGGGTACGCCGTACATAGCCTGTACCAAAGGCAGCAGGCCCTGCTGATTGATATAGACCAGGCGCATGCGCTCTATGCAGCGCTCGACAAAACGCTTGAGGCTCAGCGCCTCTATGGCCTCAGACTCCAGCTCCTGAAGAGCAATATCCATCTCTCCCACCCACTGCTCGGCAAGGGCGTACATAATCGCGTACTTGTTGGGGAAATAATGGTACAGAGTGCCGACGGATATCCCGGCCCGCTTAGCCACTAGGATGGTGGTTAAATCGTCTTGGCCCACCTCCTCAAGTAGCTCAGCCGTTATCTCCAGTATCTGATCGCGGCGCCGCTGAGCTCGCTGCTGCACGGGCTGGGTTCTTGGGGAGGTTTTGCGTAAGTTAGCCATTAGAAGCGGTCTCTCAGCGCGTAGTAGAGCATACCAGCGACCATGCCCGGCCACCGCAATAGAGTGCCGCCAGGGAACTTATTGGTGGGTAGATTCGCAAACAGGTCAAAGCGCTCCAATTTCCCACTAATGGCCTCAGCGATAAGCTTTCCAGCGAAGGTGGCGGTGGGCACACCATGGCCAGAATAGCCCTGCATATACCAGATATTATCCTGTAATCGACCAAAGTGGGGCAGGCGATTCATGGTTATAGCTACTCTACCGCCCCAGCCATAGTCAATTTTACAGTTTGCCAGCTGAGGGTAGACCTCAAGCATATATTGACGCACAAAAGCCGGTATATCTGAGGGAAACCCCCGACGGTAATTCTCGCCGCCACCAAAAATCAGGCGGTTGTCGGCTGATAGCTTCCAGTAATTAATCACAAAACGACTGTCTGACATAGAAGTATCCAGAGGGATAATCTCCTGGGCCAGCGTCTCGGGCAGGGGCTCAGTTGCCAAAATAAAGTTATTAATAGGCATAATATAGCCATTAATCTTTGGCTCTAGTTTCTCTATATACCCATTACAGGCCAGCACCAGCTCATCGGCAATAACCTGTCCTTCGGCGGTTTTCACGATCACAGGGGTGCCACCATAGGAAACTACCCGCGAACGCTCACAGATAGTAACGCCAGCCTTTACCGCCGCCTCAGCCAGGCCTGCGGCATATTTCAGAGGATGCAAATGCTTGGATGCCGTATCCATTATCGCACTGTGGTAGGCCTGACTGCCAATAACATCCCCTAGCTTTTCCCTGGGAATATATTCCATCTGGTCAAAACCATAGCGGTCGTTCAGAAACTCCACCTCTTGCTGCAGTTCATCACTGTATCTGGCTTTATGGGCGAAGTGCAGATTACCGTGCTTTAAGTCACACTTGATGCGGTGTCTCTCAATCAGGTCTTTGACGGTATCTACGGCTTCCAGGCCCATTGACCATAGACTGCTGGCTATTTCGTGACCGACCCTGTCTTCGAGATAGGCTTGATCCTGTCGCTGACCAATACCCACATGACCGCCGTTACGTCCCGACGCGCCATAGCCAACCGTTTCTGCCTCCAAAACAATAACCTGATAACCGGCTTCAGCGAGATGAAGGGCAGAGGAGAGGCCAGTATAGCCGGCACCCACTATGCAAATGTCAGCCCTGTGTTCGCTCTGGAGCGAAGGGAAGGGGCCGGGTAGCTTTGTGCTGGCCTGATAGTAAGAGCTCACATTGACCTCACTGAAGTTTAGAAAATTTGACATTATCACGTTTTCGAATAATAATTCAACATTAATTGAATTATTATTCGAAAATTCTCGGTACCAGGTGAACCATGCAATCACAGAAACAGATCGAAAGCTGGCTAAAAGAAAACCAAATCACAGAGGTTGAATGCCTGGTACCAGATATGACCGGTAATGCCAGAGGGAAATTTATTCCGGCAAAAAAATTCCTCAAAGAAGATAGCCGGCTGCCCGAGGGCATACTGGCACAGACAGTTACCGGTGAGTTTTCCGATGACTACTGGGATCTGCTCGGGACCATCGATGGTGACATGCTGTTAGAGCCGGATCCCTCCACGGCGCGCAATGTGCCCTGGGCTAACGAGACAACTGGGCAGATTATCCACGACTGTTACACTAAGGACGGCAAACCACACCCCTTTAGCACCAGGGCGGTGCTCAAGCATATTCTTAGCCTTTACGAGCAGGAGGGCTTGCAGCCAGTAATAGCGCCAGAGATGGAGTTTTACCTGGTCGAGAAGAACACCAACCCGGATATAGCTCTGGCACCGCCCCTGGGGCGCTCAGGAAGGCCAGAGACTGCTCGACAATCTTATAGCATAGATGCAGCCAACGAATTCGAGCCCTTTGTGGAGGACATGTACGCCTATGGGGAAGTCATGGGCCTGGATATTGACACACTGATTCATGAATCCGGCGCTGCCCAACTTGAGGTTAATTTTATTCATGGTGATCCACTAAACCTTGCCGATCAGGTTTTTACCTTTAAGCGCATGGTTCGCGAGGTGGCATTGAAGCACAATATATACGCCACATTTATGGCCAAGCCTATGGCTTCAGAGCCCGGCTCTGCCAAGCATATCCATCAGAGCGTCCTCTCCGCTGCAGATCAAAGTAATATATTTACTACCGCCGAGGGGGAGTACAGCCAAGCCTTTTACCATTATTTAGGTGGCTTACAAAAGTATACCCCCTATGTGATGAGCTTCTTTGCCCCTAATGTAAATTCCTACCGGCGGTTTACCCGTGAAGTGTCGGCTCCGATTAACCTGCACTGGGGGTTTGACAATCGCACCACCGGGCTGCGAGTACCAGATGCCAATCCTAAGAATTATCGCATTGAAAACCGCTTCCCCGGCGCTGACGTCAATCCCTATCTGTCGATTGCAGCGACACTAGCTTGCGGCTATCTTGGCATGAAAAATAAAATCGAGCCCTCAGCCGCCTATCAGGGCAATGCTTATGAGGAAGAGTTAGCCCTACCCAGAACCCTTGAAGAGGCGCTGCGAGGTCTGCAAGAAGACAGAGATATCTTTGAATTATTCGGTGAGAAGTTTATTCAGTTATACACCTCAATCAAACTGGTGGAGTTTGAAGAATTCAATCATGTCATCTCGTCCTGGGAGCGTGAGCACCTGCTGTTAAACGTGTAGAGCTCTGATAGTTACATTAATACTGGGTTGCCCTTAGAATGGGGCAACTTAAATAATAAGACTGTCTGACATCTGTGCGATTTTTAGCCCTCTTACTGCTTTCTGCCTTACTGGCTGACCATAGCCTAGCCGCGAGCTATACCGGTGCAGCCAGCTGTGCGGGCTGTCATCAGCAAGCGTTTGAGCAATGGCAGGGGTCCCATCATGACTGGGCCATGAAAGTGGCCAGCCCAGAGACTGTACTAGGTGATTTTGACAATGCTAGCTTTAGCCATGGCGGCGTGACATCTACCTTTAGCCAAAGGTCAAACCAGTACTATGTGCATACTCAGGGCGCTGATGGCCGGTACCGGGACTTTAAGATCGACTATAGCTTTGGTGTCTATCCGCTTCAACAATACCTGATTAGCTTTCCTGACGGCCGGGTCCAGGCCTTAACTATCGCCTGGGATAGCCGCCCTAAACAGCAGGGCGGTCAGCGCTGGTATCAGCTAATGCCCGACGATAAAGGCGAGCCAGGGGAGAGCTTGCACTGGACAGGCGCTTACTACAACTGGAATAGTCACTGCGCTGACTGCCATTCCACTGGTCTAGAAAAAAACTATTCGCCGGCAACAGATAGCTTCAACACTCTCTGGTCCGATATCAACGTGGCCTGTGAATCCTGCCATGGCCCCGGATCTGACCATCTTGACTGGGCAGAGGCCAGTCAACAGATAGGCTCTGATAAGGGGCTAAAAGTACAGTATGGCGCCGCGGTTAACTGGGTGTTAGGTGAGGGTAACAGTATCGCCAGCGCCCAGGGCGAACCCCATCAGACTGCCAGCGCTGAGATTCAGAGTTGCGCTGGCTGCCATTCAAGGCGAAGCAAAATTAGCTTGGATCCGATTAACAATCACCCTCAGGGGGAAGGGTTTCTCGATCACTACAGGCTGCAAACCCTGCAGCAAGATTTGTACCATGCCGATGGCCAAATTCAGGGGGAAGTCTACGTCTATGGTTCATTTATACAGAGCAAAATGTATCAGCGTGGGGTTACTTGCAGTAATTGTCATAATCCCCACAGTCTGGAGTTGAAAGCCCAGGGCAATGACCTCTGTGCCGGCTGTCATGCCCCGCAGACCTATGATCGACCCAGCCACCATTTCCACAGTGCGGCCGGCAGTCCGGGTACCCAGTGCGTTGACTGTCATATGCCCGCCACTTTATATATGGGCGTAGATGCGCGCAGAGATCACAGCATGCGCGTCCCGCGACCTGATATCTCAGAGCAGGTTGCCGCCCCTAACGCTTGCAATAACTGCCATACCGACAAGCC
>JBMZST010000092.1:0-6440 GCA_049623265.1 Porticoccaceae bacterium | reverse complement strand
GGCTGCACAGCTGACTATTCAGCTGACGCTTATTCATGCTGTAACGATCTTCCTCGGGCAGGTACTGGGTGACACCCAGAGCGCGACCTCGGGGAATAATCGTCACCTTGTGTACCGGATCATGCTCTGGCACCAAACGACCGATAATAGCGTGGCCAGCCTCATGGTAAGCCGTGTTGGCCTTTTCTTTCTCCGACATCACCATGGAGCGTCTCTCGGCGCCCATCATAATTTTGTCCCGAGCCTTCTCAAACTCTTCCATGGTCACCATGCGACGGTTGGCGCGAGCGGAAAACAGCGCGGCTTCGTTGACCAGGTTAGCCAGATCAGCACCGGAGAACCCGGGAGTGCCACGGGCCAGAATACTCAGTTCAATGGACTCGTCCAGGGGCACTTTGCGCGCATGCACTTTCAAGATTTGCTCGCGGCCACGAATATCCGGGAGACCCACATAGACCTGGCGATCGAATCGACCTGGACGCAGCAGCGCCTTATCTAGAACATCTGGTCTGTTGGTAGCAGCAATAACAATAACGCCTTCATTGCCCTCAAAGCCGTCCATTTCCACCAGCAATTGGTTCAATGTCTGCTCGCGCTCATCGTTACCACCACCGTAACCGCCGCCACGGTGGCGACCGACGGCGTCGATCTCATCGATAAAGATAATGCAGGGTGCCTGTTTTTTAGCCTGCTCGAACATATCCCGCACACGCGAGGCGCCCACACCCACAAACATCTCGACAAAGTCGGAACCGGAAATTGAGAAAAAGGGTACCTTGGCTTCACCGGCGATCGCTTTAGCCAATAGGGTTTTACCTGTACCCGGGGGGCCAACCATCAACACGCCCTTGGGGATGCGTCCACCTAGGCGCTGAAACTTGCTGGGATCACTCAGAAACTCAACCAGCTCGCCCACATCTTCTTTGGCTTCGTCGACACCGGCCACATCGGCAAAGGTGGTATTGATCTGATCACCCGTTAGCAGCTTGGCCTTGCTCTTGCCAAAGCTCATTGGGCCGCCTTTGCCACCACCACCGCCCTGCATCTGGCGCATAAAGAAGACAAAAATCGCCAGAATCAGCAGTATTGGGAAGGCTGCAACCAACAACTGGGAAATTAAACTGGGGGTCTCTGGCTCTTTGCCTACCACTTTGACATTGTGGTTGAGCAGATCGTCCATCAGGCCTGGGTCCTGGACATTGGGGCGCACAGTTCTGAACTTGCTACCGTCGCGGCGCTCACCTTCGATAATCAACCCGTCGATAGATATGCTGGAGACGCGCTCATTTTGCACCTCTACAACAAAGTCTGAGTAGTCCAGACTGTTATCCACCGGCTGTGGGGTAAAGCTGTTAAATACCGACATTAGAATAGCCGCCAGTATTACCCACACAATCAGATTTTTTGCCAAATCGTTCAAAACATTTTCCTCTCTAGTTAGGCTTTAGGCCCTTGGCAACCAGATAGACTTCGCGGGACTTGGCCCGGGACGCATCTGGTTTTTTCAAACTCACAGTATTAAACACAGTTCTCACATGGCGTACAAATTGATCGAAACCCTCGCCCTGAAATATTTTGGCAATAAATACGCCTTCTGGTTTCATTATCTGGCCGGTTAAATCAATGGCCAGTTCCGCCAAATATATCATTGCTGGCTGATCAACCGCCTTGGCTCCAGTTAAATTGGGGGCCATATCTGAAATTACAAGGTCTACCGGACGATTTCCAATAGCACTTAGCAGTTCGTCAAAAACCTCCTGCTCGGTGAAGTCGCCCTGAATAAAGTCGACGCCAGCTATAGGGTCCATAGGCAGAATATCCAGCGCATGGACCCTACCCTCATGACCTACCAGTCTGGCCGCCACCTGGGACCAGCCTCCGGGGGCTGAACCCAGATCAATCACAGTCATCCCGGGGCGGATTAAGCGGTTTTTCTCTACAATCTCCAGCAGTTTGTAGCTGGCGCGGGACCTGTAACCATCCTTTTGCGACTGCAATACATAGGGGTCATTGACGTGCCGTTTTATCCAACTACGATTTTTAGATTTCGCCATGGGGTTGTTTTCGCTAAAATGCGCAGCCTTACTTACTACGGCCGGACATTATGACAAGTATCAACGCAGATAAGAAACATTTACGACGCCTGGGTCATAATCTCAAGCCTGTGGTTACCATTGCCGGCAAAGGTCTCTCCGAAAATGTAACCGCCGAGATTGAGCGTGCGCTGGCAGATCATGAGTTGATTAAGGTAAAACTATCTGTGGGTGATCGCGAGGTCAAAAAATCGATTACTGAGGCCATCTGTCAGCAGCATGGCGCCGAGCTTGTGCAGTCTATTGGTCATATTGTTTTACTCTACCGCAACGCCAAAAAGCCCAACCCAAAACTATCTAACCTACTGCGCCCCTGATCGGCGCGATTGAGGGGGCGGCGAACCCTGTGTCATAATCAGCCGTCACATTGGGGATTGGACTGTGCTGCGCAAACAAACATCAGACTGGATATTTCATTTTATCGGCAAGCCGGTACTGGTGGGCTTGTTTGCCGCTTTTGTGCTTATGCTGGTGTTCCCGGAGTTCCGCAACCAGCCCGGTGCTGATATAGAAGTCGAAGAGACAGGTGAAGAGGGACAGCTCGGCAACTGGTCCGGCCCTGTTTCCTATGCTGCCGCGGTCAGTCGAGCTGCACCCTCGGTGGTCAATATCTATACCCGCAAAAGGGCCCGCGCCAACTCACATCCACTGCTCAATGATCCCTTTTTTAGGCGCTTGTATAACCTTCAGCAGCAGCGGATTCAGTCTTCCCTGGGCTCTGGCGTGATTATGCAGGGAGATGGCTTTGTGGTGACCAACTTCCATGTGGTGGATGATGTGGACGAGATTCTGGTGCTCCTCTACGATGGCCGTGAAGTGCCGGCCGCTGTAGTGGGCACAGACCCAGATACCGATTTGGCTGTGCTTAAAATCAACGCCAAGCAACTGCAACCCATCTCTGTTGGCGAGCCAGCCCAGGCTAAAATTGGCGATGTGGTGTTGGCCATCGGCAACCCCTATGGTGTTGGCCAAACGGTCACTCAGGGGATTGTCAGCGCCACAGGTCGCAACGGTCTTGGACTCAATACCTTTGAGAACTTTATCCAGACCGATGCCGATATTAACCCTGGAAATTCTGGTGGTGCCCTAGTGGATGCCTACGGCAACTTGCTCGGGATTAATACGGCCAAAATCAACCGCAATGGCTCCGCTGGAATCAGCTTTGCCATACCTGCGGATGCCGTGGAAAAAGTCCTTAAAGATATCATTCAATATGGCCGTGTGGTTCGCGGCTGGCTGGGAATGGACGCTCTACCTCTCACGCCACAGATCGCCAAGCAACTAAACCTGCGCATCGCCAATGGTTTGCTGGTGCAGTCTATTGTCAATGGCGGGCCAGCCTACAGTGCCAATATTCGCCCTGGGGATATTGTGGTTACTATTAACGGCATCTCAGTGACTGACCGTCACAGCAGCATTAGCCAGATCGCCGAAGTGATGCCGGGCAAGCCGATTGAGCTGGGAATTCTGCGCAACAATCAGACCTTTGAGGTCACTGCAGTCGCCGGATCTCGACCTTCCAGCCAATAGAGACTGGTCAGGGGCAGAGCCCTTAACCTTTAGCCTTAGCCTAAAATCTCATCCAGAGCCTGTATCAGCAACTGATTCTGCGGCTCTGAACCAACAGTGATGCGCAAAAACTGGTCAATTCGATCCTGTTTGAAATGCCTCACAATAATGCCTCTAGCTCGCAGCTGACTGGCTATGTCCTCGGCGTTATGCTGCTGGTGTCTGGCAAAGACAAAGTTAGCGGCGGAGGGCAATACCTTAAAGTTATGCTCCTGCAACTGTTGAGCCAGCCGCTCGCGACTGTCAATTACCTTGGCTGTGGTCTGCTCAAAGTAGTCCTGATCATTAAATGACGCTACGGCTGCTGCAATTTGCAGATGTCCCAGAGGATAGGAATTAAAGCTGTTTTTCACTCGCTCCAGACCCTCGATCAATTCGGCATTGCCCATGGCATAGCCGATACGCATGCCAGCCAGGGAGCGCGACTTAGACAGGGTGTGCACCACCAACAGATTGTCGTACCGGGCGATAAGTGGCACTGCGCTGACCCCACCAAAATCCACATAGGCCTCGTCTACCACCACCACGGACTCCGAGTTACTCTGCAATAGTTGCTCAATCGCCTGCAGCCCGAGCAGCCTTCCTGTGGGCGCATTGGGATTCGGGAAAATAATTCCACCGTTGGGGCGCTGGTAATCGCTCAGCGCTATGGAAAAATCCTCGGCCAGGGGAATTTTGTTGTACTGGATATCATAGAGCTGGCAAAACACCGGATAAAAGCTGTAGCTGATATCGGGAAATAACAGGGGTTGGTCCTGCTTAAGCAATCCATTGAACACATGGGCCAGAACTTCATCTGACCCGTTGCCAACAAAAACCTGGTCGGACTCTAGGTTGTAGTAACTGGCGATACAGTCTTTTAGATCCTCTGCATTGGGCGGTGGGTACAGCCGCAGATCTTCATTTAACAGACGCTGCATAGCCGCCAGCGCATCTGGCGAGGGGCCGTAGGGGTTCTCATTGGTATTGAGTTTTGTGAGGTTGTTTATTTTTGGCTGTTCACCCGGTGTATAGGGCTGTAGCTGCTTTACAAAATCACTCCAGTACCTGCTCATAGTCAACCTTGCTCCGCAGAGCTACTCTTTAATGCGATATTCCGCTGACCGCGCATGGGCCGTTAACGACTCACCGCGACCCAGCACTGAGGCCACCCGGCCAAGGTCAGAGGCGCCCTGCTCAGAGCAGTAAATCAGCGAACTGCGCTTCTGAAAATCATAGACGCCGAGGGGTGATGAAAATCTTGAGGTGGCGGATGTGGGCAGTACATGATTGGGCCCGGCGCAGTAGTCGCCCAGCGCCTCTGCACTGTGTCGGCCCATAAAAATGGCGCCGGCGTGGCGAATTTTGGGCACCCAGGCCTGGGGATCTGCCACAGACAGCTCCAGATGTTCCGGCGCAATATGATTGCAGACCTCGATCGCCTGACTCTCGTCTGCGACCTTAATCAGCGCACCCCGGTTAGCCAGAGACAGGGCAATAATGTCTCTGCGCTCCATGTCCGGGAGCAGTTTCTCGATGCTCTGATACACCGCATCCAGATACTCTGCATTCCAGGCAATCAGAATCGACTGGGCGTTTTCGTCATGCTCTGCCTGGGAGAATAGGTCCATAGCGATCCAGTCGGGATCGGTTTCACCATCACAGACCACCAGAATCTCACTGGGCCCTGCCACCATATCCAGACCCACTCTGCCAAACACCATTCGTTTTGCCGTGGCCACATAGATATTGCCGGGACCCACAATCTTGTCCACGCTGGGCACGGTTTCAGTGCCATAGGCCAGCGCCGCAATCGCCTGGGCGCCGCCAATGGTAAAGACCCTATCAACACCCGCAATAGCCGCGGCCGCCAGAACAATGGGGCTGAGCTCATTATCCGGTGCTGGCACTGTCATTGTAACATCCTGTACCCCAGCGACCCGCGCGGGAATACAGTTCATCAGCACTGATGAGGGATAGCTGGCTTTGCCGCCAGGCACGTAGATTCCCACGCGCTCAAGCGCCGTTACCTGCTGTCCCAGCACAGTGCCATCAGCTTCCTGGTACTGCCAAGATTCCTGTAACTGGTGTCTGTGGTAGTCTCGAATTCGCTCGGCGGCAGTCTCCAGCGCCGTGCGCGTCTCAGCATCAATGGATTCGAGCGCCTGTTGCAACTGATCGCTGTGCAAGCAAAAGTCGTCAATGCTGGCGCAGTTGCGACGGTCAAATCGATTACTGTACTCAATCAGGGCTGCATCACCCCGGCTGCGAACCTGCTGGAGAATCTCTGTGACTGCACTTTCGACGGCGCTGTCAGATACCATATCCCAGGCGATCAGCTGGTCTAGCGCAGGTAAAAACCCCGCATCACTGGCGTCCAATCGTTGAATGCTGAGCCCACTCATGCCTTGGCCTCTTTGCCCGCCACAGCCTCTCTATCTGCCACGGCGCTTTCAATCGCGTTGACTATGCCCTGAATCTCGGCATATTTGGTTTTCATTGCGGCTTTGTTGACGATAAGGCGCGAGCTAATATCGGCAATTTCTTCTCTGGGCTCCAAGCCATTGGCTTTCAACGTGTTGCCTGTATCCACTATATCCACGATCTCGTGGGCCAGATCCAATATGGGCGCGAGCTCCATGGCACCATAGAGCTTGATAAGATCGGCTTGGCGGCCCTGCTCAGCATAAAATTTCCGCGCTACGTTAATAAATTTTGTCGCCACGCGCAGTCTACCCTGCTGAGGTTTCGCACCCACAGGAACAGCGGTCATCAGCTTGCAGCGGGCAATACCCAAAT
>JBMZST010000091.1:0-6452 GCA_049623265.1 Porticoccaceae bacterium | reverse complement strand
TTAAACTCAAGGGATCAAAGTTCGGCTGTGGCATGGCTCAGTGTGGCGCCTGCACCTTGCATATAGATGGCAGGGCCCAGCGCAGTTGTGTAATGCCAGTGGCTGCAGTAGCCGGCAGAAGTATCACCACCATTGAAGGCCTGGGTACACCTGATAATCCCCATCCTCTTCAGCAGGCCTGGGCCGATCAGTCTGTGCCCCAGTGCGGCTACTGTCAGTCTGGACAGATAATGAGTGCGGCTTCACTCCTCAATGAGAATCCAAATCCGACGGAGTCGGAGGTCGAAACAGCGATGGCCGGCAATATTTGCCGCTGTGGTTGTTATCCAAGAATCAAAGCCGCCATCCTGACAGTGGCAGAGACCAGCCAGCCCGGTGCCGTGCAGTTGGCGACCCCCGTGGCAGCCGTAGAATCCACGGGCGCATCAGAGGAGCTATCCTCATGAGCGGATTCAAGTTAACCAGACGCGGATTTCTTAAAACTACGGGCATTGTCGGTGGTGGTCTACTGATTGGCTATGTGGCCATGCCCGGCAGCAATCCCCCAGCAGTAACCCCGGCTGAGGGAGCTGTGGCGCCCAATGGGTTTATCCAACTGACCTCTGACAACCAGATCATTTTTTACAGCCCCAGGGATGAAATGGGGCAGGGCATCTATATGGGTCTGACCACCTTGGTAGCGGAGGAGTTAGATGTGCCGCTGGCAGATATCCAGGTGGAGTTTGCGTCGGTGCACCCCACCTACAACCATCCAGAATATGGGGTGCAGGGCACAGGTGGTAGTTCATCCCTCAGGGTGCACTATCTACCATTGCGACAGGTGGCGGCAGACACAAGGATGCTATTGCTCAATGCTGCAGCTCAGGATCTAGGGGTAGCCCCCGGCTCATTGACCACAGAGGATGGCCATATTATCAGTGCTGGTAAAAGCTACCCGTACAGTGATTTTATTGCGACAGCACAGACTCTAGAGTTACCCAGTGGTAGCCCACTTAAAGACAGCAGTGCGTTTAAATATATTGGCCGAGAACTGGCCAGAAATGACGCTATGGCCAAGTCTACGGGCACAGCGGTATTTGGTGTGGATATAGATTTGCCCGATATGCACTACGCTCTGGTAAGTCGCAGCCCGGTTGCCGGTGGCACGGTGGAATCGTTTGACGCTAGGGCAGCAAAAGCCGTGGCCGGGGTTACGGATATAGTGCAGATTGACTCAGGGATAGCTGTGGTAGCCCAGTCTTTTTGGCAGGCCAAAAAAGCGATTGCTGCCCTCAGGGTGACCTGGAGCAAGCCTCAGCTGGCTAGTTATAGTTCTGCGCAGATTAAAGCTGATTATCAGGCGGCCATAGATAGTGGTGAGGGGGACACCAAGGGCGAAGGTAGTATAGAAGAAGGCCTGCGCTCAGCTTCCGAGGAGTTAGTTCGGGAGTTTTGGGCTCCCTATCTGGCCCATACGCCCATGGAGCCAATGAATGCGGTGGTACGCATAGCCAATGGTGAGGCTGAGCTCTGGGCTGGTACCCAGAGTCCCAGCACGGCCCGCGGCCTGGTGGCCAGACATGCCCAGTTACCCGTTGAAAAGGTGATAGTCCACTCGCTGTTTTCTGGTGGCGGTTTTGGCCGCAGGACTCAGCTGAGCTATGTTACTGAGGCTACCCAGGTGGCTATGGCGACGGATAAAACGATCAAGCTGGTTTGGACCAGAGAGGACGACGTGCAAAATGGTTGGTATCGACAGGCCTCCATTTTAAAGGTCCATGCCGGGGTGGATGCTCAGGGTCTGGTGACCGCCTGGGATACGGCCAGGGCTGGCGGAGATCTGACTCCCCACAGTATTGCAGGCCTGTTGTCCGGTGAGTTCAGCAGCACACCGGATGCGGTAAATTCACTGGCGGTAAGTGCGCTCGAAACGCTCTATGACGGCTGGGTTATAGACGGTTCCGGCGTTGAAGGGCTAGTGGCTGATTACGACTTCCCGAATAACCATCTTCGCCATATTTCGGTTAACCACGGGCTGCCGTTGGCAGCCTGGCGTTCTGTGGGTCATTCTTTTACCGCTTTTGCCAAGGAGACGGTAATGGACGAGCTGGCCGAGCAGGCAGGTTTGGATGTGATAGATTTTCGTAAACGCAATCTGAGCGGCAACCCTCGTCTGGTCGGTGCTTTGGAGGCAGTTGAGCAGAGGCTTGAAAGCTGGGGGACTAGTGCCGGTCGACATATAGGTATCGCCGCCCATGGTTCTTTTCGGTCCTACGTTGCCCAGGCTGCGGAGGTCTCAGTTGAAAAAGGTAAAATCCGCGTACACCGTGTGCTCTGCGCCATCGACTGTGGCCAGGTGGTCAATCCTGATATTGTCCGCGCCCAGGTTGAAGGAGCTATCATGTATGGCCTAACAGCAGTGCTATACGGTGATATCCAGATTGAAAATGGCGCCGTCAAAGAGAGTAATTTCCATGATTACAAAATGCTGCGCATCAATGAAGCCCCTGAGGTTGATGTGATTATTGTGGATAGCGATCTGCCGCCAACAGGTGTCGGCGAGCCCGGGCTACCGCCGGTGGGACCAGCAGTGGCCAATGCGGTCTACAGAGCAACGGGGAAGCGCCTCACTTCGCTGCCCCTTAAATTAGCTTAGTCCTGCTTGTGGGCTCACAGCATGCTGGTGAAGTTGCATGTCCTCTGTGTCTCGCGGCGGAAACGGAACACTACACTCAAGACCAGAGGCGTCTCTATAGGCGTTGCCCTCAGTGTGGTCTAGTATTTGTCACCACTGATCAGCATTTGAGTTCAGCGGCTGAGAAAGCCATTTACGATCAGCATCAGAATTCACCCGATGACCTTCAGTATCGTCGGTTTCTCAGTCGTTTAACCGAGCCTCTGCTGGAGCGCCTTGGGCCCTGCAGCCGGGGCTTGGATTTTGGCTGCGGCCCCGGGCCGACCCTTTCCGTCATGATGGCCGAGCAGGGTCATGATATGGCGGTTTATGACCTCTATTATGCAGATAACCCAGCGGTGCTTCAGGGGCGCTATGACTTTATCACCAGTACCGAGGTCGTGGAGCATCTGGCCAATCCGGGGCGAGAGCTAAACAGCCTCTGGGCAATGCTGGAGAAGGGTGGCTATCTTGGGTTGATGACCAAGCTGAGGACAGATCAAGCCAGTTTTGCCAATTGGCACTACAGAAATGATCCCACTCACATTAGCTTTTTTTCCAAGGAAACGTTTAACTATCTGGCTACGGCCTGGAGTGCTTCTTTAGAGTTTATTGGTGGTGACGTGATTATTTTTCGCAAATAGCCTCTCTGGCAGCCACAAAAGCAGCGACAGAGCGACTGATATCCTCCTCGCTGGTCACCCAGGAACAGACGCTGATACGAACGATTTTTTTACCCTGCCACAATGAGCTGCCTACCCAGCACTCCCCAGATGTCTGAATATGCTCAAGAAATCGTTGAGTCACCTGATCATCCTCGCTGGGGGCTATGATGACTTGGTTAAACACCACATCATTGAGAACAGTAAAGTCAGCGGCAGCCAGCTCCTCGGCAAACTGTACAGCCCGCTGATGCAGACCATAAACCAGTTCATCGACCCCGGCTGTGCCAAGATATTTTAGTGCTGCCCAGAGCTCTACAGCTCGGGCGCGGCGTGACATCTCAGGGGTATACAGCATGCCATCCCGCTGTTCGCCGAAGCTCTGAGTTAAATAGGCCCCCGAGGCCTGCAGTGCAGTCACCAGCGCCTCTCTGTCGGCACAGAGTAAAATACCACTGTCATAGGGCGTATTCAGGGTTTTATGGCCGTCCACAGACCAGGACTGGGCCTTTTCAATACCCTGGCACAGATGCTTAAGTCGCTGGGCACCCGCGGCCCAGAGGCCAAAGGCGCCATCAATATGAACCCAGGCACCGGCCGCATTGGCCTTGGTACAGATGTCCTCAAAGGGGTCAAAGGCGCCAGAATTAACATTACCCGCCTGCAGTAAAACAATACAGCTGCTATCCATCTCTGGCATATCAGCAGCGAGGATACGGCCCTGGTCATCGGCCTCAACCCACTCAATATTGTCCAGCCCAAACCCCAGCAGCGCTAAAGCTTTGATCACGGCCCCATGGGTCTGGCGGCCAGCGATAATCCGAATCGGCGGTGCACCATTGTGCCCCTGAGCATTGAAGTCCCAGCCCTGATTGGCGTAGAGGCGCCATCGCGCAGCCGCCAGAGAGCAAAATATGGCTGAGGAGGTGCCACTGACAAAGCCTGCCGCGGTAGTTGATGGCAAGCCCAGTAGCTGTTGCAACCAGCGTTCGCAGACTTCCTCCAGCTTTGAGGTAATAGGGGACATAACATGCAAAGCCGTGTTCTGGTCCCAAAAATCAGTTAACCATTTGGTGGCTAGGGTCACCGGAAGTGCGCCACCATTAACAAACCCAAAATAGCGACCACCGGTCTGTGCCACTGAGGCCGGTGAACCGTATTGATGGAGTTGCTCCAGGATAGCGCCAGCATCAGCGCCGTGGCTCGGCATGCTTTCAACAAACTGCTCAAGGTCCGCTATAGCCTGCTGGGTGGGAAATACAGAGCGATCTGCCACTGTCTCAGCATACTCAAATGCATAACCACGGGCCTGCTCATAAAGGGCTTTAAGTTGCTGTTCCGCTCGCATTATTTGGCGCAGACTCATGGTCAATTAAACCTACTATTTTTGATACTGGATATTCATTTGCAGTAAATCATAGACTAAAGTTTTCACAAAGCTAGAATGCACCTCAGACCAAAATAACTGCCATTGGAACCCCTATGTATAACGGAAAAACCCTTAGCCTTAAAGCCATTGAAAATGGATTTGTCGAAATTAACTTTGATAGCCAGTCTGGCTCGGTTAATAAATTTAATCAGGAGACTCTGGGGGAGCTGCAGGAGGCCGTAACCCTTGTGGAGAGTACTGCGGATATCCGCGGACTGTTGCTGACCAGTGGCAAGTCGGTATTTGTTGTGGGTGCGGATATTACTGAGTTCACCACTATGTTTGCCGCCCCTAAAGAAGAATTTTTGCAAGGCGCCCAGCATGCCAATGGGATTTTCTCCCAGATTGAAGATTTGCCCTTTCCCACTGTGGCTGCCATAAATGGCTTTGCGCTGGGTGGTGGGTTTGAAGTCTGTCTGGCCTGTGATAGCAGGGTAATAGCTGCAAATGCGGCAGTTGGCTTGCCAGAAACAGGCTTGGGTATTTTGCCCGGCTGGGGTGGCACAGTACGGTTGCCGCGCCTGGTTGGCTTTTCGACTGCAGTGCAATGGGTGACCTCCGGTCAACAGCAGAAGCCCGAAGCGGCATTAGCCGCTGGTGTAGTGGATAGCGTTGTAGCCCCAGAGTCGCTGCGAGAGGCTTCCCTGGCGCTTCTGACAGAACTGGCCGATGGCAGCCGCGATTACAGCGCTCGTCGCCAGCAAAAGTACAGCCCCCTATCTGAGGCCCCAGAGGAGCTAAATGGCCTATCTACTAAGTTTCAGGCGATGATTCAGGCCTCAGCCGGCAACCATTATCCAGCGCCCTTAAAGGTTGTCGAGTTAATGACACAAGCTGCAGCTGTGGGTCGTGATGAGGCTATTGCAATGGAGAATCTGGCCTTCTACGAAATTTCACAGACTCCCCAGGCGCGAGCGCTGGTGGGTCTGTTTCTCAATGATCAGTTTATTGCAAAAACAGCTAAAGGCTATGCGGCTGCACTGGGCGAGAAATTATCGCCGGTGGCTCAGGCTGGGGTCATCGGCGCCGGTATTATGGGTGGCGGTATAGCCTACCAGAATGCAGTTAAGGGCTTTCCCGTAGTGATGAAAGATATTGCCGAGCCAGCACTGGATTTGGGTATTAGTGAGGCCAACAAACTGCTTGGCAAGTCGGTCAAGCGGGGCAAACTCAGTGAAGAGGGCGCGGCAGAGATACTGAATAGGATAACGCCTACTCTTGAGGATAAAGCGATTGCAGATTGCGATATGCTGGTTGAGGCTGTGGTGGAGCTTGAATCGGTTAAAAAACAGGTGCTACCTGCAATCGAGTCTCAGGTTTCTGTGGCTGCAACCATCACCTCCAACACCTCAACCATCAGCATTAACCGCCTGGCAGAGTCTCTGGAGCGCCCGGAGAACTTCTGTGGCATGCATTTCTTTAACCCGGTGCATGCGATGAAGCTGGTTGAGATTATTCGCGGCGACAAGACCTCAGATAAAACCATTGCCGCCGTCTGCAACTATGCTCTGGGTCTGGGTAAAAAGCCCATTGTGGTCAATGATTGCCCGGGATTCCTGGTGAATCGTGTTCTCTTCGCCATGACTTTTGGCCTAGAGATTCTGCTGAAAGAGGGTGCAGACTTCCAGCAGGTGGATAAGGTTATGGAAGCCTGGGGACTGCCAATGGGGCCGGCCTATCTTATGGATGTGATTGGTATTGATACCAT
>JBMZST010000090.1:0-6454 GCA_049623265.1 Porticoccaceae bacterium | reverse complement strand
GGCAGTGATCGCTATCTGGTGCTGGACAAAGGTTACAGGGTCGAGGGTACTCCCGGCAGCCCGGAGTACCAGATTACCCAGTTTGCTGAATATGGCTCGCGACTGGAGCCGCCCACAGGTATTGTCGAAGACTTGGAAATCAATGCGCTGCCCACGGCAGAGTTGATTGGTTCTGCAGATATTAGACATCAGGCGGCACTACAGTGGCGGCTCTCGATTCCATTGATGGTATTAATTGTGACTCTGCTGGCGGTGCCCCTCAGTCGCACCGATCCCCGTCAGGGTCGCTATGCCAAGCTGTTACCGGCGGTGATGCTGTACTTTACCTATTTGGTGATGCTCAACGGCCTGCGCGGTGCGCTGGAATCTGGCTCTGTGCCCATAGGTGTGACCCTGCTGCCGGTGCATCTGCTGTTTTTGCTGATTGCGGCGCTGCTACTCGGTTGGGGCAGGATTAAAGTCTGGTTTGCGCGGCGCTCTGCCGGCAACAGTGCAGCTCAAGGTGGGGTAGCCTGATGCGTCGTCTATCTCGTCATGTGGGTAGTAATATCTTCCAGGCTATAGCCATGGCACTGTTGGTACTGGTGGGGCTGGATGTGGTGGCGGCGGTTATCGATGAGGCGGGCGATACCGGAAATAACTATCAGTTTGCCGATGCGCTTATCTATGTGGGCACCAAGCTACCTTCGACTATCTATGAGTACATTCCCTTTGCCTCATTGATTGGCTGCCTGTTTGGTCTGGGAATGCTGGCGACTAATAGCGAGGTGATTGTGATGCGCGCCTCGGGGGTGTCGCTGCTGCGTATTGTGTTTTTTGTGGTGCGACCTGTGTTGCTGTTTGTGCTGTTGGCGGCGACCATTGGTGAATACTTCTCGCCCTATCTGGACCAGCTGGCAGAGGGGCGGCGCGAATACCTGCGCAAAGGGGAGTCGGCGCTGGATTCTTCCTCTGGCCTATGGAACCACGAGGGCACCGAATTTATGCATTTTAATGCGGTGTTCCCCGGTGGCGTACTGTTTGGTGTTAGCCGATTCCAGTTTAATGAGGATCGCAGTCTGCGAGAGGCGAGCTTCTCTTCCAGGGCTACCTACAATGCCGCTGAAAATGTCTGGGTGGAGGAAAATGTGTCCATTACCCAGTTTGCCGATAATCGCACAGAGACGGATAAACAGATCACCAGGCGCTGGGACTCGGAGCTGACCCCAGAGGTGCTGGCGCTGAATATTTTGCCGCCGGAATCCCTGTCCATAGCCAGTCTGTATCAGTACATTAATTTTCTTGACCAACAGGCGGTAGACAATGCTCGCTACAAGCTGGCGTTCTGGTCCAAGGTGCTGCAGCCGGCGGTGATTATTGGGCTGGTGTTAATAGGTATTTCTTTTGTCTTTGGCCCGCTGCGGGATTCCACTATGGGGTTTCGTATTTTTATCGGTGTGGTGATTGGCGTTAGCTTTAGGATTATTCAGGATATGCTGGGCCCTTTCAGTCTTGTCTTTGGCTTTCCCCCTGTCTTAGCGGTTCTGCTGCCAGTCTTTTTCTGTGTCTCTGTGGGGCTGTATTTATTGCGGCGCAGTGGCTAGCTTGGGCCGCACCTCAGGCTTTGGTATCCAGCTGTGCACTCAGCTGCAGGGCGTCTAGGATTATCTCTCAATGTTAATGGGCGATCTGTTTGCGCTGGGCTCGGCGCTGGCAAACTCCTTTGCCGTGATTTTTATGCGTGTGGCTGGTTATCAGATACCACCGCTGTCGATGAATTTTTTTAGGGTCTGCGTCGGCCTGATGTTAACTGTGTTGACCCTGGTGGTGCTGGGCGAGCCTCTGCTAGTGGCCTTGCCCGCGATGGATTATTGGCGTCTGGTTATTAGCGCGGTGCTGGGCATTGCTGTTGCGGACACCATGATTGCGGCCTCGATTAACCGCCTGGGCGCCAGCCTGCAGGCTCTGGCTAACTGTGCCTACACACCGGCGATTACCCTGGTGGGTTTTGTCATGTACGGGGAGATGCTTAATAGCTGGGAGATTATGGGTGGCCTGTTGGTCGTATCTGGTATTTTTGTCGGCGCTGTGATCAAGCCAGAGACCACTTCGGTAAGAAATCTATGGATTGGTATTCTCTTGGCCGCTGGTGCTCATATCACCATGGGGGTGGCGATTCTGATGGTCAGGGATATCTACCGCGAGGTGTCACTGGTCTGGGTATCTGGGTTTAGGCTGTCGATCGCTGCTCTGGCGATGTGGGTATATGCTCAGATCAGATTTCCCCAGCAGTTGCGGTCGGAGTTGCTATTGGGCTTTTTGCGCCCCGATATGTGGCGGTCATTGATCCCAATGGCGGTTTTGGGGCCCTATGTAGCCATGCTCTGCTGGATTGCCGGATTTAAATATTTAGAGGCGGGCAGAGCGGCGATTTACAACCAGATGGCGACGGTATTTATTATTTTGCTGGCGTACTTTTTGCTCGGGGAGAGGATCACCGCCCGCAAGATGCTGGGGGTGGTTCTGGCGTTGGTTGGGGCCACGGTTGTGGCGCTACAGTAGCTGTTTTGTCACCCTGAACGCAGTGAAGGACCTCGAGATTTTTCTCGAGATATCTCGCTGCGCTCAACAGGACAGAATGCGCGCGTCACCCCGCCATTAACTTAATACTCGCCTAACCGCCTTATCCCAGCCCGCCACTTTCTTATTTCTCTCACCTGGGGTCATCTCTGGGCCAAAGTTCCTGTCGAGCTGCCAGCTGGCGGCGAAACCCTCTTTATCTGGCCATACCCCGGCTTTGGAGCCCGCCAGCCAGGCGGCGCCAAGAGCGGTGGTTTCGGCGATAACGGGGCGGTCTACCTGAGCCTGTAAAATATCGGCCAGGCGCTGCATGGTCCAGTCGCTGGCCACCATGCCGCCATCAACACGCAGTACGGTCTGGGTGGTCTGGTTCCAGTCCGCTTGCATGGCTTTTAACAGGTCCAGGGTTTGGTAGCATACAGATTCCAGTGCGGCGCGGGAGATTTCTGCCGGGCCTGTGCCTCTGGTAAGGCCTATAAGTGCACCTCGGGCATCGGCGTCCCACCAGGGGGCACCCAGGCCGGTAAAGGCAGGAATCATATACACCTGTTGGCTATCATTGGCTTCGGTGGCCAGTTCACCTGACTGCTGGGCAGAGTCAATAATACCCAGCCCGTCCCGCAGCCATTGCACCGCAGCCCCGGCAATAAAAATGGAGCCCTCCAGTGCATAGGTGGTTTTCCCCTCCAACTGATAGGCGATGGTGGTTAACAATCGATTGCTGGAGGCCACGGCGGTATCGCCAGTATTGAGCAGTGCGAAGCATCCGGTGCCGTAGGTGGATTTCATCATACCGGTGTTAAAGCAGGCCTGGCCTAGGGTGGCGGCCTGTTGGTCGCCGGCGATACCCAGGATTGGAATTTCACTACCCAAGAGATCAGTGGTGCCAAAGTCGGCAGCGCAGTCTCTGACTTCGGGAAGCAGAGAGGCCGGTATATCAAACAGGTCGAGTAGCTCGGTATCCCAGGTGCCGGTATGGATATTGTAGAGCATGGTCCTGGACGCATTGGTAGCATCTGTGGCATGGGCGCGGCCCTGGGTGAGGTTCCACAGCAGCCAGGTATCCATGGTGCCAAAGGCCAGCTCGCCGGCTTCGGCTCTGGCTCTCGCCCCCTCCACATTGTCTAGTATCCAGGCCACTTTGGTGGCAGAGAAGTAAGGATCTAGCAGCAGACCGGTTTTGCTGGTGATCATAGGCTCAAGGCCCTGATCCTTGAGGCTAGTGCAATAGTCGGCGGTGCGGCGGTCTTGCCAGACGATAGCGTTATAAACGGGCTCGCCACTGTTGCGGTCCCACAGTAGGGTGGTTTCGCGCTGGTTAGTAATGCCAATAGCGGCTATTTGGTCGGCACTGATACCGCTGTTGGCCAGTGCCTGGCGGGCTGTATCCAGGCTAGTCTGCCAGATATCGGCGGGACTGTGCTCAACCCAGCCGGAGTCGGGAAAATGCTGGGGGAATTCCTGTTGCGCCTGCTCCACTATGGCGTATTGCTGATCAAATAAAATGGCTCGGGAGGAGGTGGTGCCCTGGTCCATGGCGAGAATATACAGGTTGCTCATTGTGTTGATTCCTTATTGTTTTTTTTCTTTGGGTAGTGACACCACCTGGGTGCTGCTATATGTATCGTGCAGGCAACCCTGGCTGCCCGGTAGTAAGCACCAGAGATAGCCAATACCTGCGGCTGCCATGGATAGACAGGCCAGCACTGACCGTACCAAGCACTGCCTGGGGCTGGCCATACTGCCATCCGGTTGTTGTAGTTTGATTCGCCAGGCCTTCATGCCCAGTGTCTGGCCCTGTTTGCGCCAGCAGATAAAATAGTAGCCCGCAAGGGAGGCCAGCCAGCCCAGAGAGCTCAGTATCTGTTCGAGCAGCCCTGGCTGTATAGTTTCCAGATTGTCAGTACCGTGAAGGACTATTTTCACTAGCAGCAAAAACCCGCCATAACCCAGGGTAATAGCAAACAGTAGGAATGCATCGTAGAGCAGTGCCATCAGGCGGCGCGGTAAGTTGGCAATGTTTGGTGCTGGTAGTTGGATGGCTGCTTGAGTTGGGTCGGTCATAGCGCTTTTTTCTAGGGTGCTCTGGCGGATTTAGGGATTTCAGTAAACTATCAGGTTTGGATTTTGCCCAAAGCCAGTACAATGCGCAATCGGCGATTGGGGTTGGCCGGATAACTAACTGTGAGCAGCGGGAGAGAGTTGTGGATTGGATTTATGGCATTCATGCGGTGCAAACCATGTTGAAGTCTGCACCCCAGCGGGTGCGAGAGCTGCATGTACAGCGGGGTCGTCAGGATGATCGATTGCAAAAAATTCACAAGTTGGCGGAACAGCATGGTGTGGCGCTGCAGTGGGCCACGGTGAAGCAGCTGGATGACAAGGCCCAGGGCCGCCATCAGGGGGTAATGGCACTCTGTAGTCCCGGTGAGACCTATGATGAAAGTTTTTTGCTAAAGCTGGCTGAGGCGCGTGGCCAGGACGGTTTTTTTCTGATGTTGGACGGCGTGACAGACCCGCACAATTTGGGAGCCTGCCTGCGTTCTGCCGACGGGGCCGGTGTACATGCGGTGATTGTGCCCAAGGATAATTCTGTAGGCCTGACGCCAGTAGTCACCAAGGTGGCCTGCGGCGCGGCGGAGACTGTGCCCCTAGTGATGGTAACTAATCTGACGCGCACGCTGGAGAAATTGCAACAGCAGGGCGCCTGGGTGGTGGGCACGGCCGGCGAAGCGGAACAGTATATCTACGATCTGGACCTTACCGGGCCAATAGTGCTGGTTATGGGGGCTGAGGCTGTGGGTATGCGCCAGTTGACCCGCAAGCAGTGTGACTTTCTGGCTAAATTGCCCATGGCCGGTGAGGTCAGTAGTCTCAATGTCTCAGTGGCTGCTGGGGTCTGTCTGTTTGAGGTGGTACGCCAGCGTCGGGCAGGTGCTTAGGCGCACTTTCAGTTGATCTGGGCGGTTGATTTTTGTTTGGGGTAGCGGCTAATCTTAGTAGTGGACTGTTAATCAGGGCGGACCCTGGTGATGAATTTTGAAAAGGACCGAAATGGAACGCTCGAGCACTAATCTCTATTCAATTCCCAATATTCTCAGCCTGTTGCGGCTGGCGCTGGTGCCTGTGCTGGTGGCTCTGGCCTCGGCCCAGCAGGGCGATATTTTTTTACTGGTGTTGGCGGTGTCACTGATCAGTGATGTATTGGATGGTTACCTGGCGCGCAAGCTCAATCTGGCTAGCGAGCTGGGGGCTAAGTTGGATAGCTGGGGCGATATTCTTACCTACGCGGCCATGATTCTGGGTCTGCACCTGATCTGGCCGGCCATTTTCGACCAACAGGCCGAGTACCTGTTTGCCGCCATGATGTCGTTTATCCTGCCAACATTGCTGGCGTTCCGTAAATTTGGCGCCTACCCAAGCTACCATACCTGGGGGGCTAAGCTGGCAGCAGTGCTGATGGCGCCGGCCTACTATGTGCTTATTTTAACGGATGCCGACAGCTTTTTTCGGGTGGTAATACTGTTCCATGTGCTGGTGGCGGTAGAAGAGATGGCCATTACGTATATCCTCAACCAACCCCGCAGCAATGTGGGCTCAGTTTTCTATCTTAGGTCTGAACTCTCCAGTCGTCGCAAATAGCTGATTTAGATCAGATTTTAGCCTTGGAATCAGGCTGTAAAAGTTTATCGGGCGCCGGTTGCAACCGGGCGGTCAAGTCACTATAATTCCGCGCCTTACAGCGTCTGGGCTGCACTATTAGGTTAATCTAGGTTAATCCCAGGCACTCCTTGTCTCACTGCGATGCTAAATGGCTGACCGGGAGACTTTTAAACCCATGAGGAGATACAATGCGTCACTACGAAATCGTGTTCCTGGTCCACCCGGATCAGAG
>JBMZST010000089.1:0-6471 GCA_049623265.1 Porticoccaceae bacterium | reverse complement strand
AAACTGTGGAACGCCATTATGTCGTCCACCTACGACTATGCAGAGCCCGGCTTTATTCTGATTGATCAGGTCAACAAGAGTAATAACAACTGGTTCTGTGAAGATATCCGCGCCACCAACCCCTGCGGTGAGCAGCCACTGCCGCCTTACGGTAGCTGCCTGCTGGGCTCGGTAAATCTGACTAAATTTGTACGCAACCCCTTTACCGAAGATGCCTACTTTGATTGGGAGGAGTACGCGGAGGTCGTGGAAGTCTTTACCCGCATGCTGGACAACGTGGTAGAAATCAATGGCCTACCTCTGGACGGCCAGCGTGCTGAGATCGAATATAAGCGTCGTCACGGTATGGGCTTCCTGGGGCTGGGCTCTACCATCACCATGTTACGCATGAAGTACGGTGAGCAGGATTCACTGGAGTTCACCGAGCGTGTAGCGCGCGATATGGCGGTAGCCGGCCTCAAGAGCGGCCTGCACCTGGCCCGCGAAAAAGGTCCAGCGCCCATTATGGAAGACGAGTTCGAGGTCACTGCAGCCATGCTGTTCAAGCAGCCAGATATGGCCAAAGATGGCATCAAAGTGGGCGACAAGGTCAAAGGCAAGGTGCTGATGGCCAAGTACAGCCGCTATATGCAGAACGTCGCCACAGTAGCGCCGGAGCTGGTTGAATCTCTGGCCGAGGAAGGCTGTCGCTTTAGCCACCATTCGTCCATTGCACCCACAGGCACTATCTCGCTGTCACTGGCGAATAATGTGAGTAATGGTATCGAGCCAAGCTTTGCCCATCACTATTCGCGCAATGTGATTCGCGAGGGCAAAAAGTCCAAAGAGAAGGTGGATGTATTCTCCTACGAACTGCTGGCTTACCGTACATTGGTTAATGACAAAGCCATGCCCTACGGCACCAGCGAAGAAGAAGCACTGCCCGACTACTTTATGAGCTCGGAAAATATTACGCCCCGTGCCCATGTGGATATTCAGGCCGCCGCCCAGAAGTGGGTAGATTCTTCAATCTCTAAAACGATCAATGTCCCCACCGACTGCGATTACGAGGATTTTAAAGATATCTATCTGTATGCCGCCGAAAAAGGCTTGAAAGGTTGCACCACATTCCGCTTTAACCCGGAAGCCTTCCAGGGCGTGCTGGTCACCGAGAAAGACCTGGAAAACACCACCTACAGCTTCACCCTGGAAGACGGCTCAACAGTTGAGTTTAAGGGCAATGAAGAAGTTGAATACGATGGTGAAACCCATACAGCGGCCAACCTGTTCGATGCACTAAAAGAAGGTTACTACGGTAAGTTCTAAGCCAACAGGTTCACTAGCAAGCAGCAAGGAATAGTAAGAGGAATACAATGAGCAAGAAAATTTCACAAAAGATAGTTGGCTACAAAGTCGCCACTGAAGAGCAAGCCCAAGAGGCAGCGACCAAAGAGGTGGAAAGCAACATTATCCAGATGCACGAGAAAGTCTCGCGCCCGGAAGAGTTGGCTGGCAGCACCTATAAAATCAAGACACCGCTGTCCGACCACGCGCTGTACATGACCATTAATGATATTGTGCTCAACCAGGGCACAGATCACGAGCTGCGTCGCCCCTTTGAAGTCTTTATCAACTCCAAAAATATGGATCACTTCCAGTGGATTGTCGCCCTGACCAGAGTTATCTCCGCGGTGTTCCGCAAAGGCGGCGACTGCACCTTCCTGGTCGAAGAGCTCAAAGCGGTCTTTGACCCCCAGGGTGGTTACTTTAAGCCCGGCGGCAAGTTTATGCCCTCACTGGTAGCTGAGATTGGCTGGGCCATCGAAGACCATCTGCAGAAGATTGGTATGCTGCAGATGCCAGAGATACCCGAGCATCAGCAAAAGATTATGGACGAGAAGCGCGCCGAGTTTGAAGCCGCCGCCACAGCACCAGCAGCCACAGGCGAAACTGCAGACTTTCCTCCCACAGCCGAGGTGTGCAAAAAGTGCAGCGTCAAAGCAGTGATCCTGATGGACGGCTGCATGACCTGCCTTAACTGCGGTGATTCTAAGTGCGGTTAAGTTGAGTTATCAGCAATAAAAAAGCGGCTTTTTAGCCGCTTTTTTATTGCACCCAAAGAGCAGCACCAAGGCTAAATAAACAGCCTGGCAATATTCCAAAGACCCAATCCCGTGACTATCGCCACTACTGTGGCACCCAGCACATTGGTTGTTAGCTTGTTGCGGTACTCACCCAGCAGATCAGCCCGATTCATAATAATCAGCAAAAAGATCGCCGTGACCGGCAACAGAATCCCATTGGCCGCCTGAGCAAAGAGGATGGCTGCGATCGGCTTGGTACCCAGAGCCGCAAATAGGGTCCCCAGTGCCAGCACCAGCATCCAGATCATCTTAAAACGCCGGTCATTAAAGTCCGTCGGCCAACCCATGGCCCCGGTCACCGCATAGGCAGCGGCCAGTGGCGCCGTAATAGCACTGGTTAAACCAGCGGCCATTAAACCAAAGGCAAAGAAGCTATTGGCCGCACTCCCCAGCACAGGCTCTAACTGGGTGGCCAGGCTGGACGCAGAAAACTGGGCATCCGTTTGAAAAAACGCCACGGCGCTGGTACTCATCACTGCCAGGGTGATCAGGCCACCCAAGCCTATAGAAATAACCGTATCTCCCCGAGACTCTTTGATCGCCTGAGCGGTATCAGCACCGCGCCATTTCTCCTGAACAATATTGGCATGCAGAAAAAGATTATAGGGCACCACGGTGGTACCAATCAGGGCCACAACCGTCAGCGCTGAGCCACTGGGCATACTGGGTTTAAATAGACCGGTCAGCATGGCGCCAATATCCAGATCAATCATCAGCATGGTCACTACAAATACCGTGCTCATCATCAATACCAGAGCAACCAGGATAGGCTCTAATAATTTATAGCCACCGCCAGCTAACAATAGAGCTGCCAAGCCACCGATTATCAGCGCACAGAAGCCAGTTGAAAGTGGTAACAGAGACTGCAGTCCTAGGGCAGCACCGGAAATATTGCCCGCCTCATAGGCGGCATTGCCCACCCCGATGGCGGCTACCACCAGTATCACCGCAGCGCGGCTGAGTACCGGGTGATGAAAGGTACTGCGCAATGCCTGAGACAGCCCCTCGCCGGTGACCAGCCCCAGACGAGCAGCCATTTCTTGGAGCACCATAGTGGCCAGCAGAGAAAACAACAGTGCCCAGAGCAGCACAAAACCAAAATTGGCGCCAGCGGCACTGGCGGTGGCAATGCTGCCAGGGCCAATAAATGCGGCGGTAACCAGTAGGCCCGGTCCAAATCTTTTCATTGTTTTAGGCCCCTAAAGCGGTTGAGAGATTATTCGGCTACGCGGTTGAGCTGGCCGGTTTTAACATCATAGATAAAGCCATACACTCGAATATGGCTGGGCACCAATGGGTGGTTCTGAATCGTTTTAACATCATCCCGCACCGACTGCTCTAGATCGGCAATGGTGTGCCAGTGTATCGATTGCCCCCTATCCGAGCCGGGCTTAGTATTTTGACTGCTCTCCCGCTGCGGGTTTACCCAGCGCTCACCATTGTGCACTGCGGTCTCCAAGTCCTCTTGCAGCAACTGGGCAATTTCAGCGTCGGTCACTGTGGCCATACCACAGCCAGTATGCTGAATCACAAACCACTCGGTGGTACCCAAAAACTTATGAGAAATAATCAGCGAACGGATGGCATCGTCGCTAGCGCGACCACCGGCATTGCGAATTACATGAGCATCGCCCTCGGACAGACCAGCGAACTTGGCTGGATCCATACGAGCATCCATGCAGGTCAGCACAGCAAAATGTCTGGCCGGAGGAGAGGCCAAATGGCCAATATCAAAGTCCTGGGCATAGGCCGAATTGGCTTTGAGAATCTCGTCCAGATTATTGTTGGCTGTAGACTTATCTGTCATATATTTTGTCCATCAAAGATTTTGGTTGGCCAAGGCAGTTCCGCCTGCAGGGAAATAGTTTAGGGATAATTATAGGCTCACCAGTGCAGTTCCTCTACTGGGTTTTGTACAGAGCAATCAATTTTTGGGCCGCCACTATCGCCGGTATCTCACCCACCAGCACCCCCTGCTCTAACTCGGGCACCAGAGCTTTTACCTGTGGGTGATTTTTTAACTCTGCTATCAGTGCCTCGGCAGCCTCGGCCCACATCCAAGCCTTAGCCTGCTGAGCGCGCAAGGCTTCGAGCTCGCCGGAAGCGCTGAGGACAGTTTTAAACTGTTGAATAGTCTCCCAGGCCTGCTCTATACCCTGTTGGCCGAGCGCCGAGCAGGTCGCAACCTGTGGCGTCCAGCTGGGCGTTCGCGCCTGCATAAACTGCAGCGCCCCACGGTAGTCCGATGCCGTCTGCTCAGCGATACTGGCCTGTTCGCCATCAGCCTTATTCACTAACACCAAATCCGCCAGTTCCATAATACCGCGCTTAATGCCCTGCAAATCATCACCGCCGCCAGGGGACAGCAGCAATAAAAACATATCGGTCATATCAGAGACCGCAGTCTCAGACTGCCCCACCCCCACGGTTTCAATAATAATCACATCATAGCCAGCGGCCTCACAAAGCAATAGCGATTCGCGAGTGCGACGGGTTACCCCACCGAGAGTGGTGCCCGCAGGCGAGGGTCGCACAAAGGCTTTGGGGTTTACCGACAGGGTTTCCATTCTGGTCTTGTCACCCAGAATAGAGCCGCCACTAACTGCAGAGGTCGGATCAACCGCCAGCACCGCCACCTGATGGCCCTGCCCGGTTAAATAATTACCCAGAGACTCAATAAAGGTCGACTTGCCCACCCCGGGCGCACCGGAGACACCAATGCGAATAGACTTGCCCGTGTGGGGCATTAACTCCGCCAGCAACTGCACCGCCTGCTCACCGTGATCAGCGCGGGTGGACTCCACCAGCGTAATCCCCTTGGCCAGGGCCCGGCGATCTCCTGCAAGTATTTGCTGTGCTAACATTGAATGCCTCTTGTTAAGAGTATTAGATCCCACACAGATACTCTTTTGATAAACCCAAAAATTCTGCCCAACTCTGAATGCTTGAGTTGCTGGCTAACCGCTGTGACCTTCGACAGCAGGGATGCTGTCGCAGAGCCTACAAGGACGACATACACGGATGTATTAGTGTCGCGGTAGGCATGATGCCGGGAGCGACCGTACTCGCGGCGTGTCACAGCGGTTAGCCAGTAATTCAAGCCCGCCGTCAATAGCCCAGAGCCCCCTACTCGACCTGCTTCTCAGGATGAGGATACGACCTATTCAAATTCTAGAATCGCCTGGTCCACCATTAAACTATCACCGGCCTCAGCCGAGATTTTAGCCACAATACCATCATTAACAGCGCGAAGACTATTCTCCATTTTCATCGCCTCTACCACCGCCAATTCCTCACCAGCCTTCACCTGATCGCCCTCCTTTACCGCCAGCTTAACCAGCAGGCCAGGCATAGGCGAGAGCAGGAACCTGGAGAGGTCCACCGGGGCTTTTTCCAGCATCAGCTTATTAAGCTCCGCCGCCTTGGGTGACAGCACCAGCGCATTGATTTCCGCACCGCGATAAAACAGCCGGTACCCAGAGCCAGAGCGCTCCACCTGCACAGTCACCTGCTGACCATTGATCTCAGCCTCAAACAAGGGCTCACCCAGCGCCCAGTCGGTGACCACCGAATAATCCTCATTGCCAATAGACACCAAAAAGCCAGACAGGGTCAGAGTCATAGACACAGGAGTTTCTTCAGCCCCGGTAATCACCACCCAGTTATCCGGCACCTGATATTCATGACCCTCAGACTGGCCAGAGATTTGTGACGAGCGCTCGCGATACTCCTGATGCACAGCGGCAGCCGCTACCACCGCAATATGCGGATTATTTTGCGGCACCAGATCGGCATTAAAGCCATCGGCAAATTCTTCGGCAATAAAGTTAGTCGTCAACTCACCGGCCACAAACCGCGGATGCACCATCAGAGCATTAAGGAAGCTGATATTGTGGTTTACACCACGAATATAATAGGCATCCAGCGCATCGACCATGCGATCAATCGCCTGGCCACGGTCATCGCCATAGGTAATCAGCTTGGAGATCATAGGGTCGTAGTGCATAGAGACTTCACCGCCCTCATAGACACCGCTATCCACACGCACGCCCTCACCCTGGGGCTCTTTGTACCCAGAGAGCCTGCCAATAGAGGGCATAAAGTTACGGAAGGGATCCTCCGCATAAACCCGCGACTCCATAGCCCAGCCGGTTAGGGTTACATCATTCTGAGCCAGAGCAAGCTTTTCACCAGCGGCCACGCGAATCATCATCTCTACCAGATCCTGACCAGTCACCAGCTCAGTCACCGGATGCTCCACCTGCAGTCTGGTGTTCATCTCCAAAAAGTAAAAATTCATATCGGCATCGGCAATAAACTCCACCGTGCCCGCCGACTGATAGTCCAC
>JBMZST010000088.1:0-6579 GCA_049623265.1 Porticoccaceae bacterium | reverse complement strand
GTAAACCCAAAGTATGTGCTGCGCAACTATATGGCCCAGGCCGCCATAGAGCAGGCCCATCAGGGCGATTACACAGAGGTGAATTTGCTACTGGAGATACTGCAGGCACCCTTTGCCGAGCACCCCCAGGCCCAACATTACGCCGGATTGCCGCCCGACTGGGCAGAGCAGATATCTGTGAGTTGTTCGTCGTAACCGGGGTAATGTATAGAGTGTCATTCCAGCGCAGGCTGTAATCTTCCAGAGGCCCATCCCTGCGCTAAACCAAATCATTGAACCTAGCCTCCACATCCTCAGGCAGCGGCGCCGACTTTCGTGTGAGCCTGTGTATCCTTACCATGACATTAGAACTGACCGCCGCACAGGCATTGTTCTGAAAAATAGCCTGCTCAAAGGTAATAGAGCTGCGCCCAAATCTCACCGCACGGGTCCCTATAGTAACCGTACCGGGCCAAGCCAGCTCCGCCAGATACTCCACCTCAAACTTAACAATGACAATCTCTCGGTCCGAGGTAGTCAGGTTACGGGCAGGGTCATACAAAATGCCGGTGCGGGCACACTCAAAAAAAGTAGAAAACACCGCATTATTCACATGCCCCTGACGGTCAGTATCTGAGTAGCGCACAGTTTCTTGAATCACATAGGGGTAGTCGTTGATCGATTGGCTGGGCATCGCAATATTCCATTAGTTAACTCCATACCTCTGATACTAGCGGCCACAGCACCGCCTAGGCAATTATCAGAATTAATACTGGTTATCGGCCTGGGACTTTTTTAAGGACGAAAAAAACCCCTGCTGTAAGGAGGGGGAGTGATACAGACCAGCAGGGGCTACAAAGTTTCGGACTAAAAAGCGTTAAATTTTAATCACTGTACTTATAAGACTCCGAAACCTAAAAAAACCCTACCCTGCCAGTCGAGATAGTTTAAAAAACTTACAAATATTCCCGGCTGCATATCCTGCCCCCCCTGGGGTCGAGATTTCCTGGGAGTCGTCAAAGTAATGAAAAACGATTTCACTCTTCTTCACAGACTCCAACGGCATAGTTCTGCTGACAACCGTGATTTCAACGCTATAATGCTATACGAATTATCATTTTGTGAAAGGCCTCAGTTGAACATATCGCACGTATTTACACCCCTTCGCTATTGGTTGCTGTGCCTACCTGCTGTGTTATTCAGTCAGGCGGCTAGCGCGGATATTTTTTGGTTTGTGCGCAATGAGGATGGCTCGACCAACTGGCAGTATGTAGCCAACTTCTCAAGCGGCATTCTAATTATTGCGCTGTCGCTGACTATTGTCCGGCTGTTCTTTACCAGGCGACAGGTGCGCCAGTACAACCGTGAGCTTGAAGAGATTCGCACCCAATTGGAGCTGCGGGTTAAGGAGCGCACGGCCACCTTGGAAGACGAGATTGTTGAACACAGGGCGACCACCGAGCGACTGCGCAGCTCTGAGGCTTATATCACCAGCATTTTGCGCTCTATGCCACTGATGCTGATCGGCCTGAGTAAAGAGAACCAGATTACCCAGTGGAATCACCGCGCTGAAGAAATCAGCGGCCTGCCCTCGGCCACTGTGATGGGTCAGGATTTATGGGAGGCCTTCCCCTCGATCAGTGTGACGCCCCAGCAGATTCAGCAGGCGCTGGACGACAATGAAACCCTGACCATTAAGTACAGCCAGCGCGGCCAGTACCATTTTGATATTACGATTTATCCACTGCACAACCAGATGGAAACCGGTGTGGTGATCTTGGTAGATGATGTGACGCAGAGAGTGCAGAACGAGACCATGCTGATTCAGCGCGACAAAATGTCGTCTATGGGTGAGATGGCCTCGATTATGGCCCATGATATTAATATTCCCCTGCGGGCCATTATTAAGGATGTAAAAGAGGTGCGTCAGGATTTAACTGACGAGCCCATGGATATCGAGGGCATGCGCGAGATGCTGGAGAACGCAGTGATTCGCGGCCAGCAGGCCACCTCTATTGTCGATAATCTGGTGAGCTTCTCTGGCGGTGGCGGTGGCACCAAGGCAGAGGCCAACATGCTGGATGTGATTCACCACTCGGTCGAGCTAGCCAATGATGTGCTGTCTGTGATGCCCGGGCTGCGCTTTAGGGATGTTGAAGTTCATATCGACTGCCCGGACGATGTGCCAGATATTCCCTGCTATATCACCGAGATGCAGCAGGTATTTTTAAGCCTGTTCCGCCACTGCTGCTATGCCCTGGGCCAAATAGATGACGGCGACCATACGCCCACTATCAATATTGAAGTCACGGTATTCTACGACCATCTGTGGGTGCGTATTCAGCACAATGGCCGCGGTATTAGCCTGGATGAACAGAAGACTATTTTTGAGCCCTTTGCCGCCAACGGTAACGACAGTGGCCAGTTTGGTCCGGGCAAACGGCTGTCGTTCTCGCACTTCATTGTAGTGGAACAGCACCAGGGGCAGATTGCCCTAACCTCTGACCCCGATGTGGGCACTACTTTCCATATCCAACTGCCGCTGCAATAGACCGCGAGACTAAAGGCTTTTTAGTACTTCCAACGGCGGCTGCACTACGGCTTTGCGGCTGTAGCCAACACCCAAGCTACCCACTAAAAGGCCACCGGCTATGGGCCCCGCCACCCAGATCCAGGGGTGCATGGCAAAAGGCAGGTCAAACATAAAACGTTGAATCATGGCCACTGCGGCCTCGGCGCCTATGGCTGCCAGCAGGCCGGCCATAACGCCCAGCACGGTGAACTCGACCAGCTGAATACCCAGTATCAATCGCCTTGAACTGCCCAGGGTGCGCAGTATGGCGCTCTCTTGCAGGCGTTCCGACATGGACAGACTGACGGCGGCAAACATTACCAGTACACCACAGCTCAAAATCAGCAGGGTCATCACTTCAAGACCACTGGTTACTTGAGACACAATGGTGCGGATACGCTCGATAATTTTATCCAGCTCTATCACCTGCACTGTGGGATACTTGCGCAGCAGGTCATTGACCAACAGCTTTTGCTGGGGCGGGATATACAGGCTAGTCATGCTGGTGCGCGGGTAGTTTTCCAGCTGCCCTTCCGGAAACAGGAAATAGAAATTGGGCGTCATATTGTCCCAGTTTAGGCTGCGGGTACTGGCCACCCGGGCTTCAAAAATAAGCCCGCCAACACTAAAGGTAATCCGGTCGCCAATGGACAGGCCCAGTTCGCCAGCTAGCTGATCCTCCAGGGACACGGGGGCAATAGCATCCGACTGCTCCAGTTCATCCCACCATTTGCCAGCGGTGAGCTGATTGCCCTCGGGCAGATCTGTGGTCCAGCTAAGGTTAAGCTCGCGGCGAAACGATTCATGACGGTCGCGCTGGTCTTCGGTAATACCCTCACCATTAATCTGGGTCATACGGCCGCGCACCATGCTAAACCAGCCGGCGGTCTCCAGGTTTTGCTCACTGATCATACCTCGCACCCCATCTAACTCGTAGGGAGCCACATTGATTAAAAAGTGATTGGGTGCATCGTCGGCCAGTTGCCAGCGCCACTCATCGATAAGCGAGGTGCGCACCACGGCCATAATCATTAACAGTGCTATGGCCCCGGAGAAACCCACCATTTGGATAATGCTCTGGGATTTGCGGCGCCATAGATTACTGGCCGCCAGGCGCCAGATGCTGCCCATCTTTTGACCATAGGTTTTTCCCGAGCGCAGCAGAGCCAGGCCAATCACAATGGTGGCCAGGGCAGTAATGGCAAAACCGGCCAAGATAGCCAGAGACAGATAGAGGTTATTGCTGTACCACAGCAGTAAGCTGGCCACAGCTGCCACGCCCAGCAGGCCGCGCACCATAGAGCTCACGGGTTTTACCTGCACATCTTGCCGCAAAACTGCCAGGGGCGACTGGGTGGGCAGATGCCAGAGTGCGGGCAGGGTAAAGCCCGCCAGACAGAGCAAGCCGGTAGCCATACCGGTAATCCAGGGGCGCAGACCCGCCATAGGCAGCGAAATCGGCAGCCATTCCCGCACCGCGTACAACAGCATTTCCGAGAAGCCAAAGCCCACTGCCAGTCCCAGCAGAGAACCCCCTATCCCAAGCCATAGGCTCTGCTGCAAATACAGGCTGCGCACGCGGCTAGCGGGGATTCCCCAGCTTTTAAGCAGTGCGACCTGCTGGGTCTGCCCGGCGGCAAAATGATGGCTGGCCAGAGCCAGGGCTATACCAGCCAGCACCACCCCCACACTGCCCGCTAACAGGAGGAACCGCCGTCCCTCGTCCATAGCGTCGGCCACACTGGCCTCGGCTTCTGCGGGCGTAATCAGGCGATCGTGCACATCCAGTTGAGTCTCGATCCACTGACTGTAGTCGGCAAATCCCTTGGCGCCACTGGCACCTTCGGCCATCAGATATCTGTAGGTTACACGACTGCCGGGCACAATCACCCCGGCGGCATCCAGGTCGCTGTAGTTCATTAATACACGGGCACCAATGGCCCCATAGGTGCCACCGCTATCGGGCTCTTCAACCACGGCCTGGGTGACCTTGAGGCGAATTTCTCCCAGCTCAATCCTATCGCCAAGCTCTATATCCAATAGAGGCAGCAGCCTGGCATCCACCCAGGCCTCGCCCGGTGCCGGCCCAAAGTTCACCTCTTCGATCAGGCTTTTGTCGCTGGTAAACGGGGTGGTGGTGCGGCGCAGCAGTCCTTTTAATGGGTAGCCTGTCTCTACCGCCTTAATCGAGGCCAGATGCATATTGGCCTCGTCGTACACCATGGAAGCAAAGGTGAGCACCCGGGCGCTCTGCACCTGGGCCTGGTCCGCCTGCTGTATCCAGTCCTGATCGATGGCGCGGCTACTGCGCACTACCAGGTCGGCGGCTAAAAAGCTGCTGGACTCGGCCGTTAATGCGCGCTCAATGCGCTCGGCCAGTATAGAAACCGAGGTCACCACGGCGACCGCAAGGACCAGAGACCAGACTATCAGACTGAGCTGTCCGCCGCGCCAGGTGCGCAGCAACATTTTAAATGCTTGCATCAGGCGGCACTGCTCTCGGCAACCTGCTGGCCCGCAGCCAATACCAGACGCTGGCCACAGCGGGCTGCAAGATTGTGCTCGTGGGTGACCAACACCAATGTGGTGCCCTCTTCTTTGTTGAGGTCAAATAACAGGTCATTGATTTTTTCGCCCGTGCCTGTGTCCAGGTTACCTGTGGGCTCATCGGCAAACAGAATCGTGGGGCGGCAGGCAAAGGCGCGAGCTACTGCCACGCGCTGCTGTTCACCACCAGAGAGTTGTCTTGGGTAGTGACTGGTGCGGTGGTCCAGACCCACACGGTCTAAATAATAGGCAGCGGTTTGCAAGGCTTGCTTGTCGCCCTGCAATTCGAGGGGCAGCGCCACATTCTCCAGGGCAGTTAAACCGGGCAGCAAATGGAAGGACTGGAAAACAAAGCCCACGGTCTTGGCGCGCACCGCGGCTCGACCCTCTTCGTCCATCGCCGTAATATCCTGTCCATCCAGGCTCACTGAACCGCCACTGGGTAAATCCAGGCCCGCCAGAATACCCAACAGCGTTGATTTGCCAGAACCGGACGGGCCCACAATGGCTAGACTCTCACCAGCGGCAAGGCTGAGATTGATCCCCTGTAAAATACTGAGCGTACCCTCTGTGGTACTCACCTGTTTGCTGATGTTACTGACTTCGATCATTGAAATTTCCATTGCTTGTAAAAATGCATACACTGGCATCAGTGCTAGACGACAGATTAATAGAGAGTTTTTATGCAGCCTTTTCTTCAGCGCCTATGTTGCCTTTTTATTTTACTAAGTGCCAATAGTTATGGATCAACCCTCCTGGTATTGGGCGACAGCCTGAGTGCCGGCTATGGGGTCAACCAGGGCAGTGGCTGGGTGGCTCTGTTGCGCGATGATCTGGGTGAGGGTCATACCATTATCAATGGCAGCATCAGTGGCGACACCACAGGCGGTGGTCTGTACCGACTGCCCCAGTTACTGCAGGAGTACAGCCCCGACTATGTGCTGCTGGAGCTGGGTGGCAACGACGGCCTTCGCGGGCAGCCGGTGGCGCTGATGAAGGGCAACTTGCGAGCCATGATCGACCTGGTGCGCAATGCAGGGGCAGAGCCCATACTCTTTGGTATGCGCCTGCCCCCTAACTACGGACGCCGTTACTCCGATGCCTTTGCTGCGGTGTACCCGCAATTGGCTGAGGAGATGAGGGTTCCGCTTATCCCTTTTCAGCTGGAAGAATTAACGGTAACAGAAGGTATGATTCAGGAGGATGGGCTGCACCCCACGGCACTGGCCCAGCCTATAATCAAAGACTTAATTAAGAGCTATGTCGCACCTTTGATGAACCCCTAATAGCTGAGTTCGGGCTCTCCTAGGCTCGAGGAACAAACTTAAGGGCAAGCCCGTTGTTACACCAGCGCTGGCCAGTGGGCTTGGGACCATCGTCAAATACATGGCCCTGATGACCACCGCAGCGGGCACAGTGATACTCCGTGCGCGGCCAGATCAGTTTAAAGTCGCGCTTGGTGTCTATATGACCCTCGATAT
>JBMZST010000087.1:0-6592 GCA_049623265.1 Porticoccaceae bacterium | reverse complement strand
AGTCTATCTGCCAGATCAATAGCCACCTGATGAGTCTTACCACCAAACATATGGCTAAAGGTCAGCTTGCTCATCTGCTCGCTGGTAGTATCAATCAGCTCCTGATTGCCGTAACCCAGAGCTGTGCACCAGAGACCAGCCAGGCCCTCTAGATACTGCTTGCCATCTTTATCCCAAACATAACAGCCCTCACCCCGCTCAATGGTGATCTGTTCAATGGCTTTAAAGTTGGTTGTTGGATAAATTAAGTGGGTCATTGTGATTCCTTAATACCTTGTTATTGTTTTACTGGTCTATACCACCCATACAGATATATTTAATGTCCATATAGTCATCCATACCGTACTTGGAACCTTCTCTACCGCTGCCAGACTCTTTAATACCTCCAAAGGGCGCCATCTCATTGGAGATAATGCCTTCGTTTACACCAACAATGCCGTATTCCATCTGCTCGGCCACGCGGTGAACACGGCCTATATCCCGGGAATAGAAATAAGCGGCCAGACCAAACTCTGTATCATTGGCCATCTGTACTGCCTGCTCCTCAGTGTCGAACTTAAATAGCGGCGCCACGGGGCCAAAAATCTCCTCCGAGAAAACCCGCATATCTCTGCTGACATCAGTGAGAATAGTGGGCTCAATAAAGCTGCCACCCAGCTCACTGCGACCGCCACCCAGGGCAACAGTGGCACCCTTGGCTACAGCGTCATCAATAAACTCACAAACGCCGGTGGCGGCCTTTTCATCAATTAGAGGGCCCACAGTAACGCCGTCATCGGCACCATTGCCCATCACCAGATTTTTCACTGCAGCTCGGAGTTTAGCGGTGAATTCATCGTAAATTCCCGCCTGAATAATCAACCGATTGGAACAGACACAGGTCTGGCCGGCATTGCGATATTTCGACACCAGAGCACCCTGCACTGCGGCGTCGATATCCGCATCATCGAATACAATAAAGGGAGCATTACCACCCAGCTCCATAGAGGTGCGCTTAACTGTCTGGGCACATTCGGCCATCAGCTGCTTGCCCACGGGGGTAGAGCCGGTAAAGGTGACTTTGCGCACCAGGGGATTACTGGTGATCTCGGCACCAATTTCTGCGGTGCGGCCAGTGACCATATTAACCAGCCCCTTGGGGAAACCGGCGCGCTCGGCCAGCGCCATTAGCGCCAGTGCCGACAGCGGCGTAGCATTGGCCGGCTTGCAGACCACGGCGCAACCAGCGGCAATGGCCGGGGCGATTTTTCGCGTCAGCATAGCATTGGGGAAATTCCAGGGCGTAATACAGGCCACCACACCCACTGGCTGTTTGATCACCATAATGCGCTTATCATTGGAGGGCTGGGGAATAATATCTCCGTAAACCCGCTTGGACTCCTCACTAAACCACTCCACATAGTTGGCACCATAGGCAATCTCGCCTCGGGCTTCGGCCAGTGGCTTGCCCTGCTCCGCAGTCAACAGCTTGGCCAAGTCTTCCTGATTTTCCATGATGAGGTTAAACCATTTGCGCAGCAGTGCGGCTCGTTCCTTGGCCGTGGTTTTGGCCCAGGCCCGCTGCGCCGCCTCAGCGGCCTCAATCATCCGCCTGGTCTCGGCGGTACCGCATTTGGCCACCTCAACCAGCACCTCCTGGGTCGCAGGATTAGTGACAGCCAGTCTGTCACCAGAGTCAGCATCGACCCACTGCCCATCTATATAGGACTGAGATTTAATTAAGCTGTTATCGTTAAGTGTCAATGTCATTGCAAGTTCCCTTCTTATGCTAGCTGCCTGTGATTGCCCCTGATAAAAAATGCCCTTAGAAGCGAAGAACCAATCATAGCTCAGTTGTTCTCAATAATGATTCACAGTACTCAGAGGGACAATACCCATGATTAGGTAGATAGGGTCTCGGCAGTCTGCAACAGAGGACTACAAGCCATCATTGAAAACCTGTAATCTGGTGGTCCGAGGGAGGCATATGTCCGATCCAGCACTACATTTTATCCGCGATGGTATTCATACCCACCTAGCCCTGCCCGCTGAGGTTTTGTTAAAAGCCGTACCTCAGCTGGGGCCCTATTTTACTGACTGCCAGTGGATCCGGGTAGGCTGGGGTGATTACCGCTACTATGGCGCCGAGCATCAACCCCTGTGGTTGGGACTGCGGGCGCTATTTTTACCCACAAGGGCGGTGGTGGGCCTGCTGGGCAGCAATGATCTGCGGGAGGCGCTCAGTTCGTCGGCCACTGTCTATAGCATTTCACTCAATGGTTCATTGATGGACTCGGTCGCCCTGTTTATCAGCCGTCACTTTAAACTGGACAGAGGCAATCAGCTGACCAAGGTCCGCGACAGGCACTGTGGAACTCAGTTCTTTAAGTCCCGAGGTATCTATCTAGCCCTTAATACCTGTAACAACTGGACAGCCTATGGGCTAAGCCGAGCTGGTTTGCGACTGCTGCCCATGTTTAATTTTCTCCCCGGGCAGGTAGAGCGCAACGTCCGCAAAAACGGTTATCTACCCAATAACTGAGCAGAGAGCACCCAGTTGGGGGTATTAGTCCCCAATCGAGCGGGGCATTACATTGGCAGCTGACATAGAGCAAAGAGCGAGCCATGACCCATAACACCCAATCAATGGATTTCACCCAGTACGACACCGCAGCAATTTCAAACACGGATCGAGCGCACTTTCTGCACCCCTGGCAAATCTTTGATGCCATTGCCGAGGAGGGCGCCCTGCCTATAGCGGCGGCCGAAGGTGCCTATATCTATGACAGTGATGGCAATCGCTATCTGGATGCTGTAGGCGGCCTCTGGTGTACTAATATTGGTCTGGGCCGAGAAGAAATGGCCGATGCCATTGCCGAACAGGTGCGCACAATGGCCTACGCCAGCCCCTTTGTGGATATGACCAATATTCCCGCTGCCAGTCTTGCGGCCAAACTGGCTGAACTGGCTCCGGGCGACCTGAATCATGTGGCCCTGTCCTGCGGCGGCTCTACGGCTATTGATACAGCGTATCGTCTGATTCATTTCTATCAAAACTGTCGTGGCAAGCAGGACAAGAAGCATATTATCTCCCGGGTTAACTCCTACCATGGATCCACCTATGCCTCTATGTCCATCGGCGGCAAGCCCGGCGATCACCCCCCGGAATTCGACTATATTCAGGATACTATCCACCATATCTCCTGTCCTAATTTCTACCGGGCTGAGGATTGCGGTGGCGCAAAAGACTGCACTGAAACCGAGTTTTTGGCCGCAAAACTGCAGGAACTGGAGGATAAGATTCTGGAAATTGGCGCCGACAGAGTCGCTGCCTTTTTTGCCGAGCCGGTATTTGGCGCCGGCGGCGTTATTGTTCCGCCCGCTGGCTATCACCGCGGTACCTGGGAAATCTGCCAAAAATATGATGTGCTCTATGTCTCTGATGAGGTGGTTACCGCCTTTGGTCGACTGGGTCACTGGTTTGCCTCTAAAGAGGTGTTCGACTTTCAGCCAGATATTATCTGCTCGGCAAAGGGTCTGACCTCTGGCTACCAGCCCCTGGGCGCGACCATCTACTCTAGCAAAATCCACAAGGTGATCAGTGAGCTGGGGCATGGTCGCTGCTTTACCCATGGTTTTACCTACTCGGGCCACCCGGTAGCCTGCGCTGCAGCACTTAAAAATATTGAGATTATGGAGCGCGAGAAACTGCTGCCCCATGTGCAAACTGTGGGCCCTTACTTCCAGGCGCAGCTTAAAACGCTCTCTGATCTGCCCATTGTGGGTGATGTGCGCGGAACTGGGCTAATGGCCTGTGTGGAATTTGTTAAAGATAAGGCCAGCAAGCAGCGCTTTGACGAAGCGCTGGATATAGGCAAGTGGGTATCCAACCAGGCCGATAACAGAGGTCTTATTGTACGGCCCATTGTCAATCTCAATGTTATGTCGCCACCGCTAATTATTGATCGCCCAGAGGTGGACTTTATTGTCAGCGCACTGCGCGCAAGTATTCTTGCCTGTATGGATGATTTAAAACAGCAGGGTCACCTATAGCAGAATAATTAATCGGCAACCATTGATATTTATTGCACTGCCCCCATCTCTAAAGCAGGCCAAAATTTAAAAGGTAATCTTAGAGATGGAACAGTATCGTGGAACAACGATCTTGTCGGTGCGACGCAATGGCAAGGTAGTGATTGGTGGCGACGGTCAGGTCAGTCTTGGCAACACCATTATGAAAGGCAATGCTCGCAAGGTTCGTCGACTCTACAAAGATCAGGTAATCGCCGGTTTTGCCGGTGGTACCGCCGATGCATTTACTCTGTTTGAGCGCTTCGAGGCCAAACTGGAACAACACCAGGGCAACCTAACCAAGGCTGCGGTCGAGCTGGCAAAAGACTGGCGCACCGATCGTATTCTACGCAAATTGGAGGCCCTGCTTGCCGTGGCTGATGCCGAGGCATCACTGATCATCACAGGCAATGGCGATGTTATCCAGCCCGAAGATGATCTAATCGCCATTGGATCCGGCGGCCCCTTTGCCCAGTCGGCAGCCCGCGCGCTACTTGACAATTCTGAACTTGGAGCCCGAGATATTGTTGAACAGGGCTTAAAGATCGCCGGCGATATCTGCATCTACACCAATCACAACCGCACTATCGAAGAATTAGAATCTAATACTTAAGCGTCTGCTAGTTTTACTGATAAGCAGCTAGGAATTCTTATGTCACAAATGACCCCCCGTGAAATCGTTCACGAACTCAACCGCCATATTATTGGCCAGGACGACGCCAAGCGCGCCGTCGCTATTGCCCTGCGCAATCGCTGGCGTCGAGCGCAGCTCGATGACGAGATGCGCAATGAAGTCACACCAAAAAATATCCTGATGATCGGCCCCACCGGCGTGGGTAAAACCGAGATCGCTCGCCGCTTGGCACGCTTGGCCAATGCACCCTTTGTCAAAGTGGAGGCCACCAAATTTACCGAGGTGGGCTATGTGGGCAAAGATGTTGAGTCGATTATCCGCGACCTGGTGGAGACATCGGTGAAACAGCGCCGTGAGCAGGAAATGGAAAAGGTCGCTCAGCGCGCCCTGGATGCCGCCGAAGAGCGTGTACTGGACGCCCTGCTGCCACCAGCGCGCAGTGCCGATGCTAAGACTGACCGAGATAGCTCGACCCGCCAGGTATTCCGCAAAAAACTGCGCGAAGGTGCCCTCAATGACAAAGAGATCGAAATTGAGTTAAGCCAAATGCCTGCAGGGGTTGAAATTATGGCCCCCCCGGGTATGGAGGAGATGACCAACCAGCTGCAGGGTATGTTTAGCAGCATGGGCAAAGGCAAGACCTCCACGCGCAAGGTCACAGTTGCCGAGGCCATGAAGCAGTTAAAAGACGAAGAAGCCGGCAAGCTGGTCAACGAGGAGAAAATCAAAGCCAGTGCCGTAGAGGCCGCTGAGCAAAATGGTATTGTTTTTCTCGATGAGATCGACAAAGTCTGTCGCCGCGGTGAAGGTAGTGGCGGTGCCGATGTGTCTCGCGAAGGGGTACAGCGCGATTTACTACCGCTGATTGAAGGCAGCACTGTGTCCACCAAATACGGCATGATCAAGACCGACCACATCTTGTTTATTGCCTCTGGCGCCTTTCACCTGTCCAAACCCTCTGACCTGATTCCCGAGCTGCAGGGCCGACTGCCAATCCGCGTCGAACTCAACTCTCTGGAGATAGGTGATCTGGAGCGTATTCTCACCGAACCCAATGCCTCATTAACCAAACAGTACTGTGAATTAATGGCTACCGAGGGTTTGTCAATCGAGTTCACCGCCGATGGAGTGAAGCGCATGGCAGAAATCGCCTTTGAGGTAAACGAGGGCACTGAGAATATAGGTGCCAGACGCCTGCACACCATTGTGGAAAGATTGTTAGAAGAAATCTCCTTCGATGCCTCTGAATTAGGCAGCAAAGGAGAAACCATCAGCATTGATGCCAAATTTGTTGAAAAGAATCTGGGAGAACTCTCCAGCAATGAAGATTTGACCAGGTTTATTCTCTGATGCCCGTACCCGCCCGAATTGTTGTTAGCGAGGATAAAGATAGTCTTAGCTTAGAGTATCCGGGCGATGTACGATTTAATCTGCCCGCCGAGTACCTTCGTGTCTATTCACCCAGCGCCGAGGTACGCGGCCATGGCAGAGGGCAAGAAGTCCTGCAGGTGGGCAAACGCCAAGTAAAGATTGCGGCTATGCAACAGTCAGGTAACTACGCCGTACAGATCACCTTTGACGATGGCCATGACTCAGGAATCTATACCTGGGACTATCTGTTTGAGCTAGGTTCTAATCAAAATCACAACTGGGCCGATTATCTGCAGCGGCTGCACGATGCGAATGAATCTCGCGATCCGGACACTCAGGTGGTCAGATTATCCTAAGTCGCACCCAACTGCATTGCCTCAGCTAAGTTACCTAAATCGCCCAACTAGGGCTACAATAGGGTCCCAAATGTTCAAGATTTCCGAGTAACTGCGCCAATGTCTGAAAAAACCACACACTTCGGCTACAAAACCGTCAATGTTGAAGAGAAAGCTGGCAAAGTCGCCGAGGTGTTCCACT
>JBMZST010000086.1:0-6600 GCA_049623265.1 Porticoccaceae bacterium | reverse complement strand
CGCAATTCGAAGGCCAGGGCACCCCATTGCACATCCCCCACTGATAACTGGTCGATGGAGATATCGGCGGCCAAAAAGGTTCTGGGGTCCACAGCCTCCTGGCCAATTTTCTCCTGCAACAGAGCGCTGGGTAATGTCAGCCGGCTAAACTCAGCCCGAGGCACTGCATATTCATCCGCCGGCAAACTGACCAAGCCATCCGCAAGCTGACTGGTAAATTGCACGCGAGTCATCTCATCATCGAAGGTAATCTCCGAGTTGATATCCTCAAGCCTAAAGGTCGCAAGCTCTAGCTGATCAAACTGCAGGTCCAAAATAGGTTGCCACAGACGCGGCTCTGCCTCAGTCCGGTTTTCTGCAGTGCTCACCACTAAATCAATCACCGGCTGCCAGATATCTAGATCAGTCGTGGGCAGGTAGCCCGCCAATAACAGCTGGTTGGGACTAGGCTGCAATTGCGGCCGATCATAGCTCACCAGACCCTGGGTCAGGCGCCCCTCAGAAAAACTCAGTTGACCCTTTAATTTGTCACCCAAACTGGCCTCAAGCTGTCGCAACTCCCGGTCAAATAGCAGTGTTAAATCCATGGCTCTGGCTTCTTCCGCCGGTTTGCCCAGCGGCGGTGGCAACTGTACCTGCACCCCCTCCATCTGACTGAGCATGCGCAGTCGCACCGGTTTGTTATCAGTGATCTTGGGCAGGCTCATCAAGCCATCTATGGCAATGGTGCCCTCGAGCACCTCAGTCCAGGGGAGGTCTACCAGCTGACTCAGACTCCGCGGCTCCACACGCGTGGTAAAGCCAATTTTCTGCTCACCCTCGGCCATAAACAGTCGGGTGGTCAGGGGCTGTCCCCAAAACTGTCCCGAAATAGCATCTGCCTGCAGGCCAGTGGGCACAGAGAACTCTATGGCGCCAGATAGATTCTGGGCAGCGATGGATGAGCCGGGAATGGCAATTTCGGCTCTATCAAGCACCGTGCTAATCTGATAATTACCGGCAATCTCAACCCCCTGTTCTCGCATCTGGCGGCTGATCAGGGGGATCTCAAGATCTAGATTAATGTCACTCTGGCCGGCAAAATTCCAGCCTCCCAGAGGGCCTATATTTTTCTTGAGTGGCGACTTGTCAAGGATTTCCACCGCAGCTGACAACTCACTGCTTACCAGGCTCTTCACTCGGAGCAAGCGCTGTTCCACCGGCTGCTCAGCATCGTATGTACCAGTCGCAGATAGGATACGGGCACCTCCGATTGTGCCGCTAGTCACAGTGCTATGGCTAAATCCATCATCGATTGTGATCACTGTCTCCAGGTCGCGCATACCCAGCCAGTCGGGATGGTAGTCGATATCTGCACCTTCCATATCAAACAGTATCTGGGTGGTTCTCGCGGTGCGATCCCCTCTCGGCGGTCCACTGCGAAACAGCAGACCAAACTCTTTGACATTGCCGCCGAGCATCGCTCTGTTCAACCAGCTGGATACATTTGTCGGTAGTTTATAGGGCAGATACTTACTGCCATAGGCGGCATCTAAATTGCGGCCACCCACTACCAGATTAAACTCCGGCGGCCTGCCATCGGCCGGCAAGGGCTGCTTAATGGAGTACATAATCTGGCTGGTGCCCAGGTCCATCCGCGCCAGCACTGGCTCGCTGCGGATGACCAGTGTCTCGGTTTCCGCCTGCCAGTCCATATAGGTAGTGCCAAGGGCTGAATCTACTGTCAGGTATTCCCGATACACCTTGGGAAAGAACACATCAAAGCCATCGTTGTCCGCCACGTGGAATAGGCCACCTTGCTCATTGACCTCGACATAGCCACTGAGACCTCGAACACCAGGCACACCTTTGTAGGGCTTTATATCAATCGCATTGAGGTTCATCGAGGCGAAATAACCCTGCTTATTGTGACCCAGCGTCAGCGCGCCCAGTTCACCCTGGGGGCGCATCTGGTCGATAATGGCGAGAATCTGTTGCGAGGGAATACGCGACTGACCCAGTAGATCAGTTAGCACTGTTAGATCTAGATGGTTAAACGACACATCAAAGTCCTGCCATCTGGAGCCCAGGCGCTGGTTAAATACCAAATCCAGTGGCTCAATCTCGGCATCAGACCAACTGAAGTCAAACCCCTGCAATCGGATGCCCCAATCAGATCCAGGCGTGTACCAACCGGTGAGCTCGGTGCTTACAGCCTGCACCGGTGGCACATCAGCCAGCCAGTCGAGGGGGATTTCGCTCACGGCTAAATTGCCCTCGAAATCCAGCGCGCTGCCCGGGTGAAAGTCAATCCATACCTCACCGCTGGCATTGGCCTGAAAATCAGACAGATTGGCAAACAGCGCTGGCAACAAAGGCTTGATAATGCGCACCAATGGCTTAGAGATATTAAAGTCTTCTAACTGTAAGTAACCATCAGCGTGAAATGACTCCAGATCACCGGGATCGCCCTGCCCCTCAATAAGCACATAGGCTGACGTCTTTTGCTCAGAGAGGCGCAGCGACAGCTCTGCCCGATGGAAATCTGTATCATTTTCCAGCTGCACATTGTCGCCATAAACCTGCATCTCCTTGCCAGAGAAAAACTGTAAATTCAGTCTTACCTGCTCCAAAAGAATAAGGCGGCTGTAAAAAAGCGGGTCGGTAATAATTCGTAGATCCGTGTCTGTATCGCTGGAGAGTCCCTTCAGGCCCCAGCGGCCCTGGCTGTCCTCTACCAGAGTCACAGCTAGCTCCTCGACACTGAGTTCACGCCAGATCGGCGCTAGGTATTTGATACTGGAGAAAACATCCAGATTGGCGCGACCGCGATTCATAACCAATGCGCTGGTGCTGTCTTTGGCAACCAGCTCAATGCGGTCTATATCAATAATAGGTTTTAGGCGCGGCCATTCACCCCTGAGCTCACCCAGGGTTACCTGCATACCTATGCTGTCGGTGAGTGCCTGCTGCAGACCAGGCCTAAGCTTATCAATACTAGCGATGGACTGACGGCCAATCACAATAAAGATCACGGTGCCTATAATCAGCATGGCGCCAGTAAGCCAGAACCACCGGTTCAGTCGCTGCATTATTGTATTGAGCCTACTGTTCATCCGTTATTCTCAAACCGGAATAATATCAAACTGCTCTCGGGCAAAAAGTGCCTCCGAGCGAAACTGTATAGTGCGATCGATAAAGGCTTCCAGGTCAGCCACCTGGGCAGAGTCTTCATCCAGCAAGCGCTCGATAACCGCCGTGGAAGCCAGCACCCGCAACTGTTTGCACTCATAGGCTCTAGCGACCCGCAGAATCTCCCGCAGCACCTCATAACTCACGGTCTCGGCGGACTTGATCGAACCCCGCCCATCACAGGTTGGACAGTTCTGGCACAGCAAATGCTCCAGACTGTCACTGGTGCGCTTGCGAGTCACCTGCACCAGCCCCAGCTCAGTCACGCCGGAAATTTTATTTTTGGCTCTATCCCGATCCAGGGCCTTCTCAAAGGTGCGCAACACCTGGCGTCGATGCTCGGCGTTTTGCATATCGATAAAGTCGACAATGATTATGCCACCCAGATTGCGCATACGGATCTGCCGCGCCGCGGCCGCAGCGGCTTCGAGATTGGTCTTATAGATGGTCTCCTCAAGATTGCGATGCCCCACAAATGCGCCAGTGTTTACATCTATAGTAGTCATGGCCTCGGTCTGATCTATAACCAGATGTCCGCCAGATTTCAGTGGCACATTCCGCTGCAGCGCCTTGCCTATCTCGTCTTCAATCCCATGGAGGTAAAACAACGGGCGCTCGCCCGGATAATGTTCCACCAGGCTGGCAATCTCCGGGCTAAATTTATTGCCGAAGTTAACCAATTCAGTGAGAACCTCACGTGAGTCGACCCGTATTTTTTCCACATCTTCAGAGGCCATATCTCGCAGCACACGTTTGTAAAGGGGCAGCTCCTCATAGAGACAACTGGGGGTTGTGGCCTCAGCCTTAGCCTGCTCGATATGCTGCCATAATCGCTGTAAAAACCGAATATCGGACACCAGCTCATTGCCGCTGACACCATCTGCTGCGGTGCGCACAATATAGCCGCCGGAGGCCTGTTCATCCTCAGTCAAAACCGAGGTAATCGCCTGTTTCAGTCGCTCTCGCTCCGACTCATCTTCAATGCGCTGGGAGATGCCGATATGACTGCTTTTATCCATATACACCAGATAACGCGCCGCTACCGACAGCTGCGCGGTAAGCCGTGCGCCTTTGGTATTGATCGGGTCTTTAATCACCTGCACCAGAATTTTTTGGCCCTCGTGCAACAATGTGGTGATATCTGGAGCGCCTCTGTCCTTGTCAGTATCAGTCTCCCCTCTGGCAAAACAGAGGTCATCGACATGCAAAAAAGCGGTGCGCTCAACCCCTATATCAACAAAAGCCGCCTGCATACCTGGCAGTACACGAACCACCTTACCCTTATAGATATTGCCCACCAGGCCGCGACTCTGGTTGCGCTCTATGGAAATTTCTTGCGGCACGCCATTTTCTACCAAGGCTACGCGAGTTTCCATCGGCGTAATATTGATAAGAATTTCTCGGCTCATACTGTTTTCCGCAAAATTAAAAGGTTTAAACTGTTCTTATCTAGCCGCGACTAGGACTCGAAAGCCTGCCAAACAGGTATATCGAACAGGTTAAGCAGCTCCGCCGTTTGCGTCAGGGGCAAACCTACTACGCCACTATAACTGCCTTCTATGCCGGCAACAAAGAGCGCACCCATCCCCTGTATGCCGTAGGCTCCCGCTTTGTCCCGGGGTTCGCCGGTTAGCCAATAACGCTCGCATTCTTCAGCCGATATGGCTCGGAAGCGCACAGAGGTTTTTGACAGCCGCAAAGCCAATTCATCCCCTCGGCAGAGAGCAACCGCAGACAATACCTGATGGCTGCTATCTGAGAGACAAGCGAGCATATTGAGTGCATCCTGCTTGTCTGTTGGTTTGCCGAATATTTGCTCGTCACAGACAACCGTGGTGTCAGCTCCCAAGGCCGGCAGCTGTCCCGCCTGCCTAACCCAGCCAGTCTGTGCTTTTTCCACCGCCATGCGACAGACATAGTCATCGGGGGTTTCATTGGCTCTCTGACTTTCATCGATATCCACTGGCAGCTTGGCAAAAGCCACGCCGATTTGCTCGAGCAGCTCAGAACGGCGGGGCGACGCAGAGGCTAGTAATATCTGGGGTTCGGGCAACGGGTTTCCTCGCAGTGACAATCTATGTTAATCAGCGATGATGCAGCTGAATCCTGGCGACAAACCTGTCCACCAGCACCCAGGCTATAGCCGAGGTAAAGCCGAGAATATGCAGCTGACTGAGATTTTTGGGAATATCCCAGATGGAAAATAATGCAGCGCCTACCAGCTCTCCAAATATCACCAGTACAAAGACTAAGAATGCGCGGTGAAACATTGAGAAATAGGTCAACCAGCGACTCAATAGGTAGGCCACTCCGCCACAGATGGCAAAAACCAACACATAATGCCCCAGAGGCGTACGAAACAATGCGTCCGCGAAAAGCCCTACCAGAGAGGCAAAGCGAATTCCGTATTGATTGGGTATGTACAGAATCCAAGCAATGACCATTAGCAGAAGAAAGTTGGGCTTCCATAGCAGCCAGCCGCCCGTCGCCGGCATAAGCTGCAGTAAAACTGCGACCATCAGGGAGAAAATCACTGGGATACTGTAATTGACAGGATTCAAGGCTGAGCACCGTTGGCGTCGGCATCACCCACAGTAAAGACCAGCAACAGGTGTCGGCTGCGATCGAGTTCAGCGGAGGGGTCCACCTCGACATCGACAAATATCTCGCCCGCCCGCTGGTTAATACTAGTCACTGTGCCAACAGGGTAGCCCACTGGGAAGCGCCCTCCCAAACCTGAGCTAACCAGCTGGTCACCCTCACGAATATCAGAGGTTGGCGATACAAATCGCAGTCTCATAAGGTTGTAATCCGAGGTACCCTCGGCGATCGATCTAACGCCATTGCGCAGTACTTGAACCGGCAGCGCATGGCTGCTATCGGTAATCAGCAAAGCAACACTTTGACTATCGTAAACAGTGATGATCTGCCCCATAAGGCCTTCGGCATCGAGAATCGGCTGACCCACATAGACACCATCATCGCGACCGCGGTCGATAGTCACCGTATGGCTCTGGGGATTGGGAGAAACGCCAATAACCTCCGTTACCAGCACACTGTCCATGAGCAGCTCGGTCGCATTGAGAAGTTGCCGCAGGCGCAAATTCTCTGCAGCCAGCTCAGACATGCGCTGCAACTGGCCACGATGAATCAGGCTCTCCTGTTTTAGGCGGGCATTTTCTTTTTGAATATCAGCGCGCGGTTCTGTGTTGACTTCGCCCCACTCCTGAACTCGACTGGGAATATTGGACAGCCAGTGAAAGGGACGCACCAGATTATCTACAACATTGTAGATTGGCGACGACAATGCAGTGTAGGTATCCAGAATCATTAGACCAAAGGCCAGAAGCCCTGCGATCAGAATCTTTCGCATCGGTGAGGCAGACTTTGAGAATACGCTTTTAATCAGCCCGCTCCTAAAAAACTACC
>JBMZST010000085.1:0-6806 GCA_049623265.1 Porticoccaceae bacterium | reverse complement strand
ATAATTATCTTGAACAAATAGCTTGGAATAGCGACGGTCTGGTGCCTGCCATAGCTCAGGATGCCGAGTCTGGCCTGATCCTAATGGTCGCATGGATGAACCGGGAGGCTCTGGAACTCACGGTCAATGAGAATCGCGCTGTGTACTGGTCCAGATCCCGACAGAAACTGTGGCGCAAGGGCGAGGAGTCGGGCAATGTGCAGTTATTAAAAGAACTGCGGCTCGACTGTGATAACGATGTGGTCTTAATGCGTGTCGAACAGATCGGCGGTATTGCCTGCCACACCGGCAGACCCTCCTGCTTTTATTCGGTCTTACGTGATGGCGAATGGCAGGCAGTGGATGCAGTGGTTAAAGACCCCAAGGACATCTATTCATGAATGATTCGGTATTGCGCCAGCTCAGTCAGGTGTTAGAGGCGCGCAAACAAGCCTCGGCAGACGAGTCCTATGTAGCCGGTCTGCATGCCAAGGGGCTCAATAAAATACTGGAAAAAGTGGGTGAAGAATCCATAGAAACCATCTTGGCAGCTCGAGATGCTGAGCAGTCGGGTAATAATGCAAAACTCATTTATGAGACCGCTGACCTCTGGTTCCATAGCCTTGTAATGCTGTCACACCTGGGTGAAGATGCCAGCGCTGTGTTGGCAGAACTAGAGCGGCGATTTGATTTATCTGGCCTTGAAGAAAAGGCTCAACGAACAGGCAATAAGGAGGATTAAAATGGGTTTTGGTTGGCAAGAACTATTAATTATTCTGGTCATTGTAGCGCTGATTTTTGGCACCAAAAAGCTGCGCAATATAGGGTCGGATCTGGGCGGCGCAGTTAAAGGCTTTAAAGACAGTGTTTCCAGTGATTCAGAAGCCTCTGAAGGAGAGTCTGCCCCAGCACAAAAGACCGAGGAAAAAGCTGAGCAAACTGCTGAGAAAAAAGACGCCGCTGAATAATCCATGTTTGATATAGGTTTCTCCGAGCTTCTTGTTATCGCTCTTATCACATTGATTGTGATGGGACCTGAGCGACTGCCGGAAACTGTGCGCACTATCAGCCTGTGGATTGGCAGACTCAAACAGATGATATCTGCAGCCCGTAGCGAGATCGAAAGCGAAGTTGGCATGGGCGAAGTTCGCCGCCAACTGCACAATGAAAAAATATTGCGAGACCTGGAAAACAGCAAAGCCGAGTTTGAGCACAGCATGCGCGACACCACCGCCGAACTGCACAGTACCACGACAGAGATCAAAGGCAAGGTAGAGGCTGCAGAGGCACCTACAGCGGATAAATCATGAGCGACCCACACACTGGCACTGCCCCCCAAGACGAGCAGGAAACTCTGGACAGGCAGCCATTTATGGCGCATCTAATAGAATTTCGCGACCGCGTACTGCGTATTTTTATCTCAATTCTAGTTATCTTTGCCGGCCTTTTTGCCTTTAGCCAGGATTTGTATCTCTACGTCTCCGAGCCGATCAGAGAGTTTCTGCCCGATTCCTCAACCATGATTGCCACAGAGGTGGCTTCACCATTTTTAACGCCTTTTAAACTCACCTTGGTACTGTCGATATTTGCCGCTATGCCCTATATCCTCTATCAGGTATGGGCCTTTGTGGCCCCGGGGCTCTATCAGCGGGAAAAGAAAATTGTGCTGCCGCTGTTTTTCTCCAGCGTTCTTCTGTTCTATGGCGGCATGGCCTTTGCGTATTATGTGGTATTCCCGCTGGTATTTATGTTTTTTACCAGCATTGCGCCAGAGGGCATCAGTGTAATGCCAGACATTCGCAGCTATCTGGACTTTGTGCTCAAGCTGTTTTTTGCTTTTGGTCTGAGCTTCGAAATTCCTATTGCCGTAGTTATCCTGTCCTGGATGGGAGTGGTGGAGCCTGATAATCTAGCCAAAAAGCGTCCCTATGTGTTTGTACTCTGCTTTGTACTGGGCATGCTGTTAACGCCGCCAGATATTATCTCCCAAACTTTGCTGGCTATACCTATGTGGCTATTATTTGAAGTTGGCATTCTGTTTGGTCGCCTGGTCAAACCTGCCGACTAATCAAACCTGTAGGCCATCCAAACTGGGGGCTAGGGGCGAAGCCATCGAGTTGCGGCAACCCGACTAAATCTGGCTATGGGATACTTCCCCGCCTATATAGAACCAGCGGTTGCCCTGAAGGGTAAACACGGACTTCTCATGCATCTCAACGGGGCGCTGGTTGTCTTTGTAAACTGCTTTAAATTCTACCCAGCCGCTGTTGCCACTGGTGCCTGAACCCAGAATCTTTAGGCTCAGCCATTCCGTATCTGATTTTGATAGCTCTTCACTCGAGAGATCACTGGCCATAGGCGCAAACCAAGTCTTGAGCAGATATTCGCCATAGCCACCCAGAGAGTAGGCACTGTATCTTGAGCGCATTAGTTGCTCCGGCGTGGCCGCCGACTGCTCCTCTTTTAGCAATGGCTCACAGCACTGGGAAAACCCCTGCTGACTGCCGCAAACACAATGTTTTTTCATAATTCGGCGTTCCCTGCTTGTTCTATATGGGCTGGTCTGAGGAATGCAGACTGGTTTAGAATCATAGCTTATATCCCAGTGGAGAGTCAGACCATGCCAAGCGTAGATATTGTTTCGGAAATTGATAGCGCTGAAATACTCAACGCTACAAATAATACAGAGCGAGAGCTATCCACCAGATTTGATTTCCGCGGCGTCGATGCCAGCATTAGCCTATCCAATGACATTGTAACTATTAAAACGGAAGCGGACTTTCAATGTCAGCAGTTATTGGATATTTTTCGCGCCCAGTTGATCAAGCGCAAGATTGACCCGCGAGTGATCGACTGCGAGGATGAGTCCGTGCACAGGGGCAAGACGTTCTCTCTTGAGGTCGGCTTTAAGCAGGGAATCAGTCCCGAGCTATGCAAAAAAATCGTCAAACTAATTAAAGAGCAAAAGCTAAAGGTCCAGGCGGCGATACAGGGTGATCAAGTGCGAGTAACAGGTAAAAAACGCGACGATCTTCAGGCGGTAATGGCCATGGTGCGCGAGGCGGACCTGGGGCAGCCCTTTCAGTTCAAAAACTTTCGCGATTAAAATTTAAGGCTGAAGCCTGGTGTTAGTCCGCAGCGACAAACTGCATGGAAATACTATTGACGCAGTGGCGGATATTTTTGTGGGTAAAGCCCTCACCCTCAAAAACATGTCCCAGATGACCACCGCAGTTGGCGCAGACAATTTCTACTCGCCGCCCATCTGGGTCGAGCTCACGGCGCACAGCGCCCTCAATTTCATCGTCAAAGCTGGGCCAGCCGCAATGGGAAGGAAATTTGTGTTCAGATCTGTACAGGGGACTATTGCACTGTTTGCACAGATACAGCCCCTCGGCTTTATGATCGGTATACTTGCCCTCAAACGGCCGCTCTGTGCCCTTGTGCAAGATGACATATTGCTCTTCGGCATTTAACTGGTTGTAGTTTTTTTCACTCATGTTGTCACCCAAAAAAACTTATAATTGCACCGCTAACCAAAGCTTATCCATCGCCTGCTTGACTTTAAAAAGCGCCTGCAGGGACTCTTTGTCGCTCCCCGCGACTGCATAATCAGCACCGTATAGACGTAAAAAATCCAACCCCGGATGACCCAGGTCTGCATATTCCCAGTCTATGATAAACAGGCCCCGATCGTTCACAATAATATTTTCAGGCACCATGTCATGATGACAGATCACCGGCTCCCAATTAGCACTGTCCAGGGTTTTGGCCGCTTCCTCTATTTGCGCAACCACCATAGGCGAGACTGTAACCTCGGATAGCTGATTGAGATACCGCCGACAGTAGTCAAGATAATTGCGCGGCCTTGCATCGGGCATCTTGACTGACTGAACCCGTGCCAGGGCTTCAGAGAGAGAGCCCAGAATATGGCTGCTTTTTAAACTGTTATCACTGAGGGAGCTACCCTCGATATATTCAGATACCAAAAAGTCATCATGAACAGCATAAATTTTCGGCACCAGGCCCGTAGGTTGTAGCAGTTCCAGAATCCGCTGTTCGCGCTGGCGATCTATACCCAGTTTCAGCCCATCGGGAGAGTTCACTCTGACGACGGCGCGAAACTCACCACAGGAGGCCAAAAAGGTTTTATTGGTGCGGCCCCCAAAGAGCTCTGTGCTTACTTCCGGCCTGGAGACTGGGGGAGCAAGCCCGTCAATCGTCCAGTCTTGCCAGCTAGACAGGGCTAGCTGCAGTACTGTCTGGGTTCTGTGCGAGATAGGTATGTCTCCAGGCTCTGTAGCCGATTAGGGATAGTATCAAGTATACCCCAAGCATGGCGGCGGTTTGATAGAGATCACGATCGATAAACAGGAAAATAGACACCGTATTTATCACCATCCAGTAGAGCCAATTTTCCAATACCTTACGCGCAACCATCCAGGTGGTAAGCACACTGGCCCAGGTGGTAAATGAATCAATATAGGGCAATCTGGCATCGGTGCTCTGGGCTAAAAAATAACCGGAGATCAAGCTGGCCACAAGCACTAGCGCCATAGCTTGCCCGTGTTGGACCCCTGTCCAGCGACAAATCGCCACACCCGCATGGCCGGAGCCACCGTACTGCCACTGATACCAACCGTAGAGGGCCATGGCCATATAGAAGATATTCAGTGCTGACTCCATATAGAGGCTTACATCACCAAATATCCACACATAGATAGCGGTGCTGACAAATGCGCAGCCCCAACAGAGGCTATTTTCTCTCACCGCCAAAGCTAGATAGGCAATCGCCAATAACACCGCCAGTGTTTCCAGGCCCAACCAGTCGAACACGGATTACAGCGCCTCGTAACCGGGAATAATCTTGGCCACATAGATGGCCATATTAAACTCCCGGTAACATTCTGAAATGGTCTCCTGTACTGCCGACATGGCATGCTCGAAGTCTCCCTGCACCACGGTGCTGGTGGGAAAAGTGGTCACCCTTAGGTGGTCGAACCTATTGATCTTTTCGATAAAACCTTTAATCGGTGGAATAAAGTCCTCCCGATTCGGGTACATACTGATATCAATGGTTACCTGCATAATCTGCTCCTTGCTATCACATTGCGCTTAGAACTGATATTTGCCGCTCAAGCCAACTACTCGCGGAGCGCCAAATTGATAATAGGGCTCGGTGACATAGCCCTTTCGGGGGTCATTGCCGAAGCTACCAAAGCCTCGCACAATAACATCTTTATCGGTCAGATTACGGCCCCAGAGAGATAGCTCCCAATCCCCGGCGCTGTAGGTCATATTGGCATTAAGCAGCTCATAGGCCTGGGTTTGTGCACTGTGCCGGGAAGACAGGAAGAATTCGTCTTTACCCTCTATATCCAAACTGAAGGCCAGATTATTAGTAAGCTGAACAGTGCTGCCCAAAGCAAACTGATAGCTGGGCGCATGGGCCTGATCGCGGCTATTTAATGTCTCGGACAGCGGCGTGTCAAACTCGGTCTGTAACAGACCCAGGGAGCCAAACAGGGCCAAGCGATCAGAGGCCAGCCAGTTAAATTCTACCTCCAAGCCAGTATTTTTCCCCTCTGCGGCGTTGCCGAAATAATCCGTGAAACTCGTGGCATTGGTCTGCTCAATGGGCTGTACCAGCGACTGCTTAATCTGAATATCGTCACGCAGCTGATAGAAAGCTGAGATTTGCCCCTGTAGGGATCCATCCAGCCACAGACCCTTGATTCCTACTTCAAGGTTCCACATCTGTTCGGTGTCAAATTCGCGATCAGCTGCATCTAAATCGGGATCACTGTTGACGCCACCGGCCTTGTAGCCGCGGGATACCAACCCATAGATATGCGCATTGCCTGCTGTCTGGTAATTCAGTGCAATACGGCCACCGTACAGAGTCTCGTCGACGGAATGATCCACTAGCTCAGTATCACTGTAGTCTGCCCGACGTTTCTCAACACGCAGCCCTGTAGTTAGGGTTAGCGCCGCCGACAGTTGACTATCCAACTGACCGTAAACAGCCTGGTTGCTGGTATCAAAGTCACTGGAAAAATCTCCTGAGGCATAGGTGTACTGACGCAGTAGCTGCTCGTCCTGATCCCGCCAATACAGACCGAGCACCCAGTCGGTGGTGCTGTTAAAAATCTGCGACCCATCGTTCGATATCAACCGTATATCGACACTGCTGTTATCTCGATGACGAATATAGTTATCCACCGAGGAATAACCATCATAGATGCAAACAAAGTCGACACAGATATCAGTATAGGTCCAGTCTTCATCATAACCATATTCCAGGTTGTTATCGGCATAACTTACTGTGGTGGCGAGTTTAAAGGATTGATTGCCCTGCCAGCTGCTGTGTACAGCGATGGCCGTGGCCTCATGTCGGTCATGGCCGGGGTTGTCAGACAGGGTTTCTCTGCTGTTATCCAAACTAAACGCATCGTAGCCATTGTCGGCGTTGACATGAAAAATGCTCAACTTAACGCTAGCCTTATCACTGGGCTGCCAGGCTAGGGTTGTTCTCAGGCTGAGTTCATCAATATTATTGGTGTCGTCGCGATTTAAAAAAACATTGTCGATATAACCATCACTGCTGTGCTGCTGCATGGCTACACGATAGCCCAGATTTTCCGTTATTGGCCCTCCAAGAGTGCCACTCAATGTCTGACTACCGTAGTCGCCGACAGCAAATGAAAGATTACCCGAGGTGGTTTCGCCCGGCTGCACGGACTGCAGATTAATTAGGCCTGCCAGCGCATTAGCTCCGTGCAATGTGCCCTGAGGGCCGCGCAAAATTTCCACCTGCTGAATATCCA
>JBMZST010000084.1:0-6819 GCA_049623265.1 Porticoccaceae bacterium | reverse complement strand
TCGATAGCAAAATGGCAAAAAACGGGATCAGCAGGCCACTGTAGCTGGCCTTTTCCGGTCCCAGCACCACCAGTAGTTTAAGATAGGCGCCAAACGCCAGTATGGTGCCGAATATGGCGAGATAGAGTAGTGAGGCACTGTACTCAAAGCTGTAGTCATAATTGAACTGGGTGCCAGTTGATAGGGCGACGATAAGTAATGCCAGGGTGCCATACAATGTGCCCCAGGCGTTGATGGTCCATATCGAAGTGCCCATTAAACCATTACGGGTAGCCGCAATATTACCCAGAGATGCAACAAATACCGCGACAAATGCAAGGATAAAGCCTTTCAGCGCATCGCCTGTCGAGGACAGCTTGGTCAGCTCTGGATAAAACAGCAGACAGATACCAGTGAGGCCAATCAGCCCGCCAATGACTGAGTTGAGCGCGATAGGGCGCTGTAGAAAAAGCCGCCCATTAATAATGTTAAAGAAAACAATCAGAGAAAATATAATGGCAATAATGCCGCTGGGCAGATACAGCTCCGAATGGTAAATGGCCCAGTAATTCAGGCCAAACAAGCAGATACCCTGCAAAGCCACAAAGCGATGATCTCTAGGGCCAAGTTGCAGTGGTATACGGCGCAGTTTGCAAAGGGCAAATAGCAGCACCGATGCCAGAGCCATACGATAAATAACCGAAGCTAGGGGATCTACAACACCCAGTTGGAAAGTGATGGCAATCCAGGTGGAACCCCAAATCAACACGGTGGAGATATAGAGGAAGGCACTGGTTGCATTCATAAGCCGATGCGCTGTTAGAGGAACAGATTCTGTAGCAATCGCTGATACATCTCTGTCAGTAGCTCCAAGTCCTGGATACTGACATTCTCGTCCACCTGATGGATGCTGGCATTCACAGGCCCCAGCTCCAGCACCTGAGTGCCCATAGGTGCGATAAAACGCCCATCCGAGGTGCCACCGGCGGTCGACAGCTGGGTATCCAGGCCTCTGGTCTGCTTGATGCTGGCTACGGCAGCGTCCACCAGTTCTCCCGCTGGCGTCAAGAAAGGCTGGCCGCTGAGAGCCCATTCAAGCTCATAATCAAGGCCGTGACGGTCCAGTATGGCGGTGGTGCGTTCACGCAGTTGCTGGTCCGTCACCTGGGTTGAAAAGCGGAAGTTAAACACCAGATTGAGCTCGCCGGGAATTACATTAGTAGCCCCTGTGCCGCCGTTGATGTTGGAAATCTGGAAGCTGGTGGCTGGGAAAAACTCATTGCCCTGGTCCCATTCCTCCTCACAGAGCTCGGTCAAGGCGGGAGCGACCTGATGGATGGGATTACTGGCTAGGTGAGGGTAGGCCACATGGCCCTGTTGACCCACAATGCGCAGTTTTCCACCCAGGGATCCGCGGCGGCCATTCTTTATGGTATCACCACAGATAGCAGTGCTGGACGGCTCGCCGACCAGGCAGTACTCCGGTGTGATACCCTCTTGTTGCAACCATTCCACCACCTTGACCGTACCGTTTTTGGCCACACCTTCCTCGTCACTGGTAATCAAAAAGGCGATGCGACCCCTGTGATCGGGATGCTCAGTAATGAATTGCTCCACAGCCACAACCATAGCCGCGAGGGAGCCCTTCATATCTGCAGCGCCGCGGCCATAGAGCTGGCCATCTATAACTGTGGGCTCAAAGGGTGGGCTGCGCCAGTTCTCCACCGGGCCAGTGGGCACCACATCTGTGTGCCCGGCAAAACAGAGTATAGGACCCTGATCGCCGCGGATGGCCCAGAAGTTATCCACGTCTTCGAAACGCAGATTAGTAATGCTGAAGCCAAGCTGCTGCAGGCGCGCAGTCATGATTTGCTGGCAGCCAGCATCTTCGGGTGTAACCGAGCTTCGGGCGATAAGCTGTTTGGTTAGCGACAGCGTCGGCGATTCATTGAGCATACAAAGACCTTTACAGACAGGAAGCGGAGCAGCCATCGGCCACAGGGTGCCTATTGTAGTGGCCAATTGGTTTCCAGGCTATAGGAGCGGCCTATGATATGGACATTGAAATAGAATCTTGAGCTAAAAAAAAGGGGCCCCTAAGGGCCCTGAGGTTTCAACTGCTAGGAGTAGTAATATAAGTAGGAGTATGAATTGGTTTAGGCTGCCAGTGCTTGATTGTTGGCGTTGCGTCGGAGTAGACCAAAGAGTCCAATAAACATTGAACCGAATAAAAAGATAGCACTCGGGATGGGGTTGGGGATAGGTGCCATAGGTGCATAGAACTCGGATCTGAGGTTAGTCGCTGTATAGACAGTCATGCTGTTGCTCCAGTCATAGTTGTCAATAAAGCTGTAGCCTCTGGTAGCTCTGTTGTAAATGCTGGTGGCCAGGGCGCTGAGCTTGCCCTTTTTGCCCATTATTTTCCATACCGCCTGGTTGATCGCTGCATTCCAAGCTGTACTGCCAGCACTCAGGTTGTCACGAAAATCCATATAGCTGAACAGATAGCCTGTCCGGTTGTATTTGGTGGCATCGCCGGGCTTTTTATTGAACTTGCCGGCGCCGGCTTGAATATCGTCATAGGAGTTGACTGTTGCTGTCCAGGTTTTACCTTTTTTGGGCGGTTTTACTTTTCCGTTCATGGCGTAGGTGCTGACGCCGTCAATGCTGAGTTCATGCAATCCGGCGTTTTTGCTTGAGGTGCCGCTATTTTCATAGGTAATTTGAACTGTGCCGGCCAAGCTGATCGAGCTGACCAGGCAGATAACTGCGGCGCCAGTAATCTTTGCCAATATGGCAGATAGGGTCTTGTTCATAGGTATCTCCTTGTCAGCATCCAGCCAACCTAATGCGATCTAATTAGTCCCGATTTTATGGGGACTTAGTACAGGTGCAACCTGTGGCGGTCGGAAAAGTGAACCAGTTATCGTTTTATTGCCAACTGAAGCAATCTTCCCGGCTTTTATCGCGGGTTATGCCCGTATCCTGAGGCTATTGGTTAGCTTTATTGATGTTGACGTTGGCGCAGCTGAGAGGTCCATAGATCGGTGTAGTGTCCGCCAATCTTCAGTAGCTCGGTGTGGGTACCCTGTTCCACGATAGCACCCTGTTCCAGCACCAAAATTTTATCGGCGTCGACAATGGTCGACAGTCGGTGAGCTATGACCATACTGCTATGCCCCTCAGAGATTTCCTGCAGAGCTGCCAGTATGGAGCGTTCTGACTTGCTGTCCAGGGAGGAGGTGGCCTCATCAAAGACTAGGATAGGGGGGCGTTTTAGAATGGTGCGCGCAATAGCTACGCGTTGTTTTTCGCCGCCAGATAGTTTTAATCCCCGCTCTCCCACCTTGGTATTGGCCCCCTCGGGAAGCTTGTCTACAAAGTCTTTGAGATGCGCCAGTTCTAGAGCGCGATACACCTCAGATTCAGACGAGCTAGGATTACCATAGCGGATATTCTCAAGAATACTGTCGTTAAAGAGCACGGTGTCCTGTGGCACTATGCCTATGGCCCCGCGCAGGGACTGTAGGTCGACCTGAGAGATATCCTGGCCATCAATGCGCAGGCTACCGCTGCTAGGATCGTAAAAGCGAAATAACAGCTTAACCAGAGAGGATTTGCCCGCGCCACTGGCACCCACGATGGCAACTTTTTGGCCGGGCTCAATGGTAAAGCTCACCGAGTTAATAATTGGCCTCTGGGGTTGGTATTCAAATGAAACATTGTCAAAAACCACAGATCCCCCTCGAACCTGCAGCGCCGGCGCGTTGCTGTCCGTGGGTACTTTCGACTGTAGATCCATTAGGGCAAACATATTTTCAATATTGGCCATGGAGCCCTTTATTTCACGATAGACGAAACCGAGGAAATTGAGGGGAATAAAAAGCTGCATCATAAAGGCATTGATTAGCACAAAGTCGCCAATGGTCATGGTCTGCTCTGTAACGCGAAAAGCCGCCAGCATCATCATGGCAGTCATGGCTGTGGTGATAATCAATCCCTGACCAGCATTGAGAGACAGAAGTGACAGGCGATTTTTGCGCCGCGCAATCTCCCATCGACGCAGCGATTGATCGTAGCGCTGGGCCTCGAATTCCTCATTGGTAAAGTATTTGACGGTTTCGTAGTTCAACAGGCTGTCTATGGCCCTGGTACTGGCCTCGTTATCCGCAGAGTTGGCTTCGCGCACAAACCGGGTGCGCCAGTCGGTGGTGACCATAGAAAAGACGATATACAGCAGGACGGACACCAGCGTGATCAATGCAAAGGCAATGCCGTAGTTATACATTAGCAGGCCGATCACCAGACCAATCTCAATCAGCGTGGGAGCTATATTAAACACAAAGAACCGCATTAAAAAACTAATGCCATTGGTGCCCCGTTCAATATCTCGCGCTAAACCACCAGTACGCCTATTCAGGTGAAAATCCAGATCCAAGCCATGGACATGCTCAAAAACCTGTAGGCCTATGCGTCGCATAGCCCGCTCTGTGACTCGGCCAAAGACCGTGTCCCTTATTTCACCCAAGATAATCATGGAGAATCGGGCAAAACCATAGGCGGCAATCAAGGCCATGGGGACAATAAGCAGACCTGCTGATGAGTCTTGACTGAGGCCGTCGACAATATGTTTGAGCAGAAATGGACCGCTGACACTGGCCGCTTTTGATAGCACCAAACAGCTGATGGCAATAACAATTCGCAGTCTGTATTCGAGCAGATAGGGCCAGATAACAGCAAATACTTTCCAGCTTATTTTGCTCTGGTCGTCCGAGCCGTAGTCCCCATGGCGCATATGGTTACTCTATCCGTTTAGTCCTGGGTTGATTTGGATAACTCCGATGATCATCTGCGGCTATCGTCTGGTCTGGGATTAAGACAATAACTTATCTTTGGCGCTATTAATCTTGGCGGCCAGATAGTCGCTGCCACCGCGGTCCGGATGTAGCCTCTGCATTAGGCGCTTATGAGCCTTGATGACATCCTCAGTCGAGGCGCCATTTTCCAGACCCAGTATTTTGTAGGCCTCTTCTGTAGAAAAGTCACTGTAGTCTGCGGGCTGCTTATCATTTGAGCTATATTGACTGCTGCCACTGCGCAAAAGATAGGCCTGTAGTAGAACATAGGACTCACGATCAGTTTCTTTGAGCCAGGCAGAGAACTGCTGGAGCGCCTCCGGACTCAGTTGTGACAGCCGCTGACCAGCAAAATCTCCCTGCAAGATTTCTCCATTCATCTGTCTGTTGGCAAAATTTATCTCCACCACAAGAGACCTTGTGCGGAATTGAGAGGGCGTGGTTTTAAACCGACTCAAAATGTTGATAAACGGCAGTGCACGCATGCTCAGCGCGAGAAGACCTTTGCCAATGGGAATCAGTGCGGCTAGTCCGGCACCAAGCCAGTGCATGCGGCCTGTGGCGACTAGGAAAACAGACAGACCGAGAATGCCCCAAAAAGCGCTACGCCATAAAAATGGCCTGCGCTGGTCACCAGTTCTGCGTTTAAACAGAGACCACCAATACCAAATGGCGGTAGCAATAGCGATAAGCAACAGTAACTTAGGCATAGATATCGGACCTCAATTTAAGCCTCATAACAATACCCTGTTATCCGGGCCGGATCGAGTCAATTAGGCGGTATTTTCTTTCGTTTCAATCAGTACGACTTGAGGGAATATTTAGGTCAGGCTTTGCCGGTGCACTGGCGCAACACAGTATTGGATTTGTTGTTGATTTCTCGTATATTTTCATTCAGCTCAGCGGTTCTGGATTTAACCCATTGGGAGTAAATCGATAGCCCCATGGTAGTACTGTCAGCCTGGTTGCTCTCAGTTTTTACCATATCTGTGAATGCATCAGAGAGGAAGGCACAGTCGCGGCAAAAGTCAGCGAATTCGTCTCGGAAAGATTGGATATCTCGCGTGAGGACAATGCACTGAAGAGTTAATTTATCCATATAATTATTGCTCCGTATATAGAGCAATACTGACAGTAATTTTTGGCAGAATCAAGCTCCACGCATGGAGCATACTGGATGAATGTAATTGGACCTAAAGTCAAAGCCCTAAGAGCATCTAAGAGAATGACTCAAGAAGCATTGGCGGCGCGTTGTAATATCAAAAATTGGGATATCAGTCGTAGCACTCTGGCAAAGATCGAGGCTCAAGTCAGGCGCGTTAACGACGAAGAAGTAGCGCTACTAGCCCAGGCGCTGAATGTCGATATTAAAGACCTCTACGAATCGGAGAATGGTCGCTAGGGGAGCCAGTGAGATTGGGCCTAACGATCTCCTGGACGACCGTTAGCCACCCAGATTCGATCAGCCCACGTAACTCTGGACCAGCCTAGTCTAGGCGTTGCTTTAAGATATCTCGGAGTTTATCAGCCATAGCAAGTAGCGAGGCCTCTGTGGTCTCCCAGTCGATACAGGCGTCAGTAACAGACACACCGTACTCCATATCATCTGGGTTACTGGACAGCTTTTGATTGCCGCCTTTGAGATGGCTCTCGATCATTACTCCGATAATAGACTTATTGCCTTCCAGTATCTGGTTGGACACATTGGCCAGCACCAGGGGCTGTAGATTGTGATCTTTGTTGGAATTGGCATGGCTGCAGTCAACCATAATATTGGCAGCTATTCCTGCCTGCTCAAGCTCCTGCTCACAGATGGAGACGCTCACGGAGTCGTAGTTGGGTTTGCCATTGCCGCCGCGCAAAACCACATGGGCATAGGGGTTACCCCTGGTGGTAATTATGGATACTCGGCCGTCGGAGTTGATACCCAAAAAGCGGTGTGGGTTGGCCACAGATTGCAAAGCATTAATAGCTACAGTCAGGC
>JBMZST010000083.1:0-6843 GCA_049623265.1 Porticoccaceae bacterium | reverse complement strand
CTAAGCAGCTGTCGCGCCCAGTTTTCACCGCTGATCGCCAGCAGAATGGCCTGATCTGTATGACGAGCTCCAGTGGCCTGGGAGACATCAATTTGGTGACGATAGAAAATATTGCCCAGGGTGATGACCAGAGCCAACATCAATATCAGCGCTGCCAGAAGTGCTACACCGGTCTGGCGTCTGTACGACCCTGGAGTAATGATCTGCCTCATTGCGCCACCACACCGGGGAACAGTCGCGAGCTCTGCCCCATCCCAGAGACACTGATGGTAACGCGGATCATCTTGGGTAGACTGCGGGGACTGTGGGTTTCATTAATTGGCGGCCAATCGGGGCTGTAAAAAAAATCCTCCGTGAGATGCTCAAAGACCACCTCATCCACATTGTCCATCAGGATCAGCCTGGTGCCCTCTGTCTGTCGACGAGACTGGGTAATAGCCCAGGATACTCGCTGTAACTGCTGTTCGCGGTTAATGCTGTACTCGACCCGCCGCAGCCCACTGGGATTAGACTTGACCATGGGCCCACCGCCGCGACTAAAGCGCACACCAAATTCACTGGCATCAGTTATATAGGCAGGTTCTTGCAGACCCAGGCCGTCCGAAGCAGGCCTTGCCCGCAGATGCATAATATCCCGACCTATAATTTGCCAGGCGCGCTGAAGTTTAGCCTCGTCTGCGAGACCCTGGCGACTGCGTTCATTGGTTCCCAGCACCGCATCCACCGCCTGATAGGAAAGCACCGACATCAGGGCCAGCAACATCATCGCCACCACGGTTTCGATCAGGGTAAAGCCTCTCTGGGTTCGACGCATCATTGACTCGGCTTACCCACTAGGTACAGCGCCAGAGAACCGGAGACTCTATCGCTGTCCTCGACACCAGATTTGACCTCATAGCGGTAGAGATCTTCACCCATAGCCGCTTCAATCTTCATTTCCCAGCGCCATGACTGGTCGATCTGCTCCTCTACACCTTTGGTCTGTCTGGTGCTGCGATCCGAATCTGGCACCCAGCCCTGAGAGTCCTGATAGCGCTCTAGTAGGCGATTCCACGAGACCTGGGTGGCAAAAAACCCCTGGCGCAATTTCAGTCGCTCATCGGCGTACTGTTGCACCACATATAATGTGCTGCCCAACACCCAGCTCAAAATAGCCAGTGCCACGGCGACCTCAATTAAAGTGAATCCGGCGACAGGTTTTGTTTTGGGGTAAGCCTTCATGGCTGTAGCCGCTCCATCAGTATGCTGGCACCAGACTCGCCCCAAGAATAGTTGAACGCTATTTCATCTGAATCAAAGCTCAGGCGCATTTCACCCTGGGGCTCCATATAGCCATCGGGTAAAAAGGCCATAGCGGGCAACAGGAGCTCTTCCTGCTCGCTGTCCACAGCACCCAGACCAACTAAATCTCTGCTCTGTTCCTCTTGCTGGGGGAGCAGCGGGTCATCTTCATCCAGCTGCACTAACCAATCTATCCGGGCATCCGTTGACAGCTCAAAGGGCATGGGCGCAGTGACCGCCACCCAGCGCTTGCGATAGTAAATCACTGCGCGCAACTGGGTCAGGTTGGTCGTTTCTACAGTCTCGGTAACCACCCCGTAGGCAGCCCCCTGCAAGGCTGAGTATTCGGCCAGCTGTTGCAGCCAGATCAGAAGTTTGTCGGCCTCGCTGGAGTAGCGACGACCAAAGGCTTGATTAATCGCCAGCACGCTCATAGCCGCAATGGTTGCCACAATCATAACCACGACGGACAGCTCAATTAGCGTAAAACCCTGTTGGCGCTTGGCAATCATTAGCAGTAAAAATATGACCTAAAACCGAAGTGATTACTCACTTGATATTCCAATTTCCCCAGTCCTTATTGGAGCCTTCGCCGCCCTGCTGACCATCCACACCCAGGGTGAACACTTCTACCTCTTTACCGTGGGTGCCAGGATTTTGGTAGCTGTAGGGAACACCCCAGGGATCTTCTGGCAGATTCTCCAGATAGGGGCCATTCCACTTGTCACCGCCCGTGGCCGGGGGTTTGATCAGAGCCTCTAGCCCTTGAGCCTGGGTGGGGTAACGGTAGTTGTCCAGGCGGTAGAATTTGAGCGCACTTTCAATCACACGGATATCCTGTGCTACCCGAGTCTCTTCAGCTTGCTGTACTTTGCTGAACAGGGTGGGGCCAATCATGGCACCGAGCAGTGCAATCACTACCACGACTACCATCATTTCTATCAGGGTAAAACCCCGGTTTTTTCTGCTATTTGCCATTTTATTCACCTAAAACTCATCGTCTGTTTAAAGCCCAGCGCAGCGATCTCTCGATCGCCGCCAACTAGACCATATTATTCATATCCATAATGGGCAGCATGACCGCTGCAACCACTGACAGAATTATCATTCCCATAAAAATAATCAGCACTGGATTGATCAGCTTTAAAAATACCTCAATGGCACTGGCCAATCTTAGGGAGTAGTAGTCCGCCACGCGCACCAACATTTTGTCCAGCTCGCTCGAGGCCTCACCACTGCCCACCATATGAATCAAAAATCCACTGCCCACCTGCTGCTCTTCGAGGGCTTTTTGCAAACTGCTGCCGCGGCGCATACTCTCGGTGACCGCTTCCATTTTACTGCGCAGATATAGATTATTGACCACAGCGGAGGAAATTTTTAGCGCTGCCAGTGCCGGCACGCCATTGCTAAGAAGAACCCCCAGACTACGCGACCAGTCGGCAATATTCGCCATGCGCGTCCAGCGCCCCAGGCCGGGCATATTCAAAATAATCTCGTGCCAGCGCTGACGACGCGTCGGGTCACGCATCAGTCTGGAGAACAGTAAAAGCCCCCCAATAATAGCGGCCAGCAAAAACAGTCCGTACTCTTGAGTAAAGTCACTGAGACTGATCACCAGCTGGGTAATCAGGGGTAACTCGCGATTAGAACTGGTAAAGATTGCGGTAATTTTAGGCACCACCCACACCATCATAATCGCCACGACAACAATGGATGTGGCCACCAGCGTGGCTGGGTATATGAGAGCCCTGGTTACGGTTTTGCGGTTCTCCGCACTGGTTTCTAAATCCTCAGCCAGACGCAGCATTACCCGATCCAGATGACCACTTTCTTCGCCCACGCCAATACCTGCAACCACTGCTGGCGGTATTTTATAGGGAGAGCGGCGCAGGGCCTCAGAAAAACTGCGGCCCTCGACAATCTCACTGCGCCAACTCTCAACCATACGGCGCTGCTTGTCGGTCTCTGCCTGCTCAATGGTCATGCGCAGCGCATCTTCTAATGGCAGCCCCGACTGGATCAATATTGCCTGCTGTTGCAGCAGCAGGGATAGATCGTAGTTATTGACTCTCGCCTCGCGCCCACGTCGAATGCTGGATCCCGATGTCTGCCTAACTTCAACCAGGGTTGAGGGCAGCAGGTTCCTGTCCTTGAGCAGGCGTCGGGCATGGCGCTCTGAGTCTGCAGTAACCACCCCATCCACCAGCTTGCCGGCAGAGTTATAGGCGGAGTAATCGTAGGCAGGCATGGCTTTAGACGCTGGTGACGCGCAGCACTTCTTCGACCGTGGTTACGCCCTGGCGCACCAGTTCGAAGCCCGCATCGCGAATACTGGGAACACGCTGGCGAATAGACTCTTCCAGCTCAATTTCGCCGGCATTTTCATGGATTAGGGATTGCAGCGGCGCATCCACAGTCACCAGCTCAAACATGGCCTGACGGCCGGCAAAGCCTGTATTGTTGCACTGGGTGCAGCCCTTGGACTGGAAAATGGTGGCGCCCGGCTCAAGCTGCAATAGATTGCGATTAAACTCGTCGGCCTCCACTTCCTGACGACAGTGCCCGCAGAGTTTACGCATCAACCGCTGAGATAGAATACCGCGCACAGTGGAGGCCAGCAGGAAGCTATCGACTCCTAAGTCCTGCAACCTGGTGATCGCGCCGGCCGCTGTGTTGGTATGCAGGGTCGACAGCACCAGGTGGCCGGTCAAACTGGCTTGAGTGGCAATCTCTGCGGTTTCGCCATCGCGAATCTCACCAATCAAAATAACGTCCGGGTCCTGACGCAATATGGCGCGCAGGCCGCGAGCAAAGGTCATGCCGGCCCGCAGATTGATCTGGGTTTGGCTGATACCGGGCAGATCGTACTCCACCGGATCCTCCACCGTCATAATATTGCGCTCTTGACGATCCATCTGCTGCAGTGCCGCATACAGGGTTGTGGTTTTACCCGAACCCGTGGGGCCAGTCACCAGAATAATGCCGTGGGGTCGAGAGACCAGCTCCTCCAGCTCGCGCTTGGTGGTTGCGGACATGCCCAAATCGTCGGTTTGCAGCTTGCCCGCATCTTTATCCAGCAATCGCATCACCACACGCTCGCCGTGACTGGAGGGCATGGTGGAAATTCGCAAATCTATACTGCGGCCACCCAGCCGCACCGTCATACGGCCATCCTGGGGCAGTCGCCGCTCGGCGATATCCAGCTTGGACATGACTTTAATGCGCGATATCAGCAGTGGGGCAATCTGAATTGAGGGGCTGAGCACGGTTCTCAGCACGCCATCGAGGCGAAACCGCACCAGGGCTTCTTTTTCGTAGGGCTCAATATGAATATCCGAGGCATTTTCTTTAAGTGACTCGGCCAGAATGGCGTTTAGCAGGCGCACTATAGGGGCATCATTTTCAGCGTCCAGAAGATCGCCGACTTCCTCTAATTCTGCCGCCGCAGACTCAAGATCGACAAAATCTTTAATATCTTCCATCACCGACTCAGAGGACCCCTGCTTGCCCGCGTAGATTTGACTGAGCACGGCATCGAATTCTTCGTCGGCCACAGCGCTGACCGAGAGCTTGCCGCCTGCGGCCCGACTAACTTCAGCCACCGCCCATTCTGGGGCATCCGGCCCCAGCAGCAGGCTGCCCTTATCACTTTGCAACAGCACGCGATTGACCCGAGCGAACTCGTAGGGCAGTAATTCCATTGTATTTTGAGCCATTTACAACCTCTGGTTATCCAACCGCTCGAGCCGGAAAAGCGAGAACAAAAGGGTAGAGACAGACTTTACCACAGTCGCACGTCACTCTTACATTATTTGAGTTTGATCAAGGCGCAGATTTAGGCCCTTTTAACTCAGTGCAACTTCTACGCAAAATCCGGAGGTCAGGGATCAGGCAGGAGTAATGACCATACTGCTTCACCGGCTTGGATCTAGTCTTTAGAGGGTTTTCCACCGGCCATATTGGGAAAAGGGAATGCGCTGACATTGCCACCAGAGGGCGCATCGGTAATTTTGCTGGTGCCTTCTTTTTCCACCTCATCGATGCGTACAACCGACTGCATGGGGATAAAGCTGCGTTTGATGCCAGAGAACTCGTTTTTAAGTTTCTCCTCGGCGGGGTCAACAATCATCTGTGAGCGCTCTCCGAAGATAAACTCCTCGACCTCGAGAAAGCCCCAGAGGTCACTCTGAAACACATGCCGGGCATAGATCTCATAGACCTGCCCCTGATTAAAAAAGGTAACTCGGTAAATAGGCTCGCTGGTCATCAATACTCTTCACAATAGACGGTTAAATTAGCGGCGGCATCATACCATAGGGTGATTTCAGATCACTGCATAAATGTTGCGAATCACCAGCGCACCGCTATAATGCCAGCCCTCAATAATTGATCAAAGAATAACCAGTTTTATGACGGCAAAAACGGTTAAAAAACTCCATATAGTGACTCATGGCTGCCAGATGAATGAGTACGATTCTGCGCGCATGCAGGATTTACTCGGTGACAGTCACGATATGGTGGCGACCGACAATGCAGCCGATGCCGATGTTATTCTGCTCAATACCTGCTCTATCCGCGAAAAAGCCCAGGAAAAGGTCTTTCACCAGCTTGGGCGCTGGAAGCATCTTAAGGAAGCTAACCCAGATTTGGTAATAGGTGTGGGTGGCTGCGTGGCTAGCCAGGAAGGCGATGCAATCGCTAAGCGTGCGCCCTTTGTGGATGTGATCTTTGGACCTCAGACTCTACATCGACTTCCAGAGATGATGGAGTCACGCAAAACTGATGGCACAGTGGTCGTGGATGTCAGTTTTCCCGAGATTGAAAAGTTTGACCGCCTACCCACCCCCGAGGCCGACGGTGCCAGCGCCTTTGTATCAATTATGGAAGGCTGCTCAAAATACTGCACCTTTTGCGTGGTGCCCTACACCAGGGGAGAAGAGGTCAGCCGACCCATGCCCGACGTGCTGACAGAAATTGCCGAACTCGCCGCCCAGGGCGTTCGAGAGGTGAATCTGCTGGGTCAGAATGTCAACGCCTACCGCGGAGAGATGCCCGATGGCTCCATCTGCGACTTTGCCGAATTAATTCCCTATGTGGCGGATATTGAAGGTATTGATCGTATCCGCTACACCACCAGCCATCCGGTGGAGTTCTCTGACGCCCTTATCGATGTCTATGGTCGGGTGCCAGAGCTAGTTAGTCATCTGCATCTGCCAGTGCAGAGCGGCTCTGACCGCATTCTTATGGCCATGAAGCGAGGTCATACTGCGATCGAGTACAAATCAAAGATTCGCCGCCTGCGCGCCCTGCGCCCGGAGATCAGTATTTCCTCGGACTTTATTGTGGGCTTTCCCGGGGAGACAGAGGATGACTTTGCTGCGACTATGAAATTGATCGAAGAAATTGGGTTTGACACCTCATTTAGCTTTATTTATAGCGCTCGCCCCGGCACCCCCGCGGCGGATTTGGCCGACAACACCAGTGAAGAGACCAAAAAGCAGCGACTGAAAATTCTCCAGGACCGTATCAGCCAGAATGCTGCCGAAATCGGCCGTCGCA
>JBMZST010000082.1:0-6931 GCA_049623265.1 Porticoccaceae bacterium | reverse complement strand
GGTTACCGGTAGATGTACTGAAAATCGACCGCGCCTTTATTCAGGATATAGAGACAGACCCCAGCGACAGCGCGATTGTCGCCGGTATTATTGCCCTGGCTGAAACCCTCAATATGGAAACCGTGGCCGAGGGTGTAGAAAACGAAGGCCAGCGTCGTATTCTGAAAAAGCTCGGCTGCAATAGCTTTCAAGGTTATCTGGTGGCCAAGCCCCAGCCGGCAGATCAGTTTGAACAGGAATTTCTGGCCAACAGCAAAACCGCCGTCAAGGATAGCCAATAAAGAGATAACCTGTGTGATAATGCGCACCAAATCTTGGTCCGCATTGTTAGAGAGCAGTATGAGTCAGTATTTTTCTATTCACCCAGATAATCCCCAGCATCGTCTTATCGTTCAGGCCGCAGAAATCGTTCGTCGCGGTGGCGTGATTGTCTATCCGACAGACTCCGTTTATGCCCTGGGTTGCCATATCGGCGACAAGCAGGCGCTGGAGCGTATTCGCAGTATCCGCCAGGTCGATAAGCATCACAACTTTACCCTGATGTGCCGCGACCTGTCCGAGCTGGCCAACTATGCCCGGGTGGATAATAGCGATTTTCGTATTCTTAAGGCCAGCACGCCCGGAGCCTATACGTTTATTCTCACGGCCACCTCAGAGGTGCCCAAGCGACTGATGCACCCCAAGCGCAAAACCATTGGTATTCGAGTGCCCGATAGTCCCATTGCTCAGGCCCTTCTCGATGAACTGGGCGAACCCATGATGAGTGTCACCCTAATTATGCCCAATGACGAGTATCCCATGACGGACCCCTATGATATACGCCAGACGCTGGATAATCAGGTGGATGCCATTATCGATGGCGGTTACTGTGGCCTGGAGCCCACCACCGTGGTGGATATGACCGGCGACCAGCCACAGATGACCCGTCAGGGTATGGGTGATTTTTCACTTATCTGATTTTGGTGATGTTCACGGACCATATTGCGGTTATACTCTGCAGCTGAATACTGATGGGATATCAAGTGTCTAGCGAAGCCACCTCAATCGATGATCTGCAGCCTGCAGACGACAGCGCCGAAACCTCTCACCAAGAAGCCTCTGCGGCGACGACGCGTCCCCAACAAGAGGAGATGCCCTTTGCGGTTGTACAGGGCAAAGAGCTCACAGTGTTGCCCAAAGACCTGTATATCCCGCCCGACGCACTGGAAGTCATTCTCGAGGCCTTTGAGGGCCCTCTAGACCTACTGCTGTATCTGATTCGTCGTCAAAATCTGGATATTCTGGAAATCAACGTGGCCGAGATTACCCGCCAATATATGGGTTATATCGAACTTATGACCGCCATCCAGCTTGAGTTAGCCGCTGAATATCTAGTGATGGCAGCCATGCTAGCTGAGATCAAGTCGCGCATGCTGCTGCCACGCCAGCCGGTCGACGAGGAAGACGAGGGCGATCCGCGGGCTGAGCTTATTCGCCGCCTGCAGGAGTACGAGCGCTTTAAGATTGCCGCCGAGGATATGGATGAGATGCCACGTCTGGGCCGCGATATTCATCAGGCCAGCGCCCAGGGGCCAGATCGCGACCAACAGCGACCTCACCCAGAGGTGGATATGCGCGAAATCCTTACCGCTCTGGCGGATGTACTGCGCCGGGCAGAGATGTTTGAAAGTCACCAGGTCGAGTTGGAAAAGCTGTCCACCCGCGAGCGCATGACCCAGGTGCTGGAAAATATCCGCGGCCAGCAGTTTGTGCCCTTTGTCAGCCTGTTTAAAGAAGAAGAGGGCCGTCTGGGCGTGGTGGTCACCTTCCTGGCGATTATGGAATTAATTAAAGAGTCTCTGGTTGAGATTGTGCAGAGCGAATCTTTTGGTCCAATACACGTAAAAGCAAGAGCATCATGAACCCAGATCTAATCAGAAAAATTATTGAAGGCGCACTACTGGCAGCGGGCAAGCCTCTGGATATCGGCAAACTGGAAAATCTGTTTGAAGACGAGGAGCGACCACCCCGCGACCAGATCAGAGCTGCCTTGGAAGAGATTGAAGGCGACTGCAGAGACCGCGGTTTCGAGCTCAAGCAGGTGGCCAGTGGTTACCGCTTTCAGGTGCGCCAAGAGCTGTCCACCTGGGTTAACCGCCTCTGGGAAGAGAAGCCCAAGCGCTACTCCCGCGCCATGTTGGAGACATTGTCCCTGATTGCTTACCGCCAGCCCCTGACCCGTGGCGATATTGAGCTAGTGCGCGGCGTAGCCGTCAGTTCCGACATTATCAAGACTTTACAAGAGCGCGACTGGGTTCGCGTGGTGGGCTATCGAGATGTGCCTGGCAAGCCAGCGCTCTACGCCACTACCAAGCAGTTTCTCGACTACTTTAACCTCAAGAGTCTCGAGCATTTACCCGCCCTGGGCGAGATAAAAGACCTGGCCGAGCTGGACCCTGAGCTGGAGCTGAGTCTGGGTGATAAACCCAGTAGCGAAGGCGCAGCGCCGGCTGTTCCCCTGGCTGCCAACGACGAGTTTGAGCTAGACCAGCAGGTGGATGGAGTTGGTGATGTTAATGAGCTAGAACCAGCGACAGAAGCAGATAGCGCCTCCGATCATGAGTGAGAAACTTCAAAAAGTGCTGGCCACTGCAGGCCTGGGTTCTCGCCGCGAGCTAGAGAAATGGATCTCCGCCGGCCGTGTCTCAGTCAATGGTTCCATAGCCAAGCTGGGTGATCGCGCAGAGCCCCAAGACCGCATTATGGTCGATGGCCGCGCCGTTAAAATAGTCACCGACGACAGCCCAAGAGTGCTGATGTACAGCAAGCCAGAGGGCGAGGTCAGCACCACCTCTGATCCTGAGGGCAGGCCCACAGTATTTGATCGCCTGCCAAAATTAAATCGCGGTCGCTGGATAGCCATTGGCCGTCTGGATATCAATACCAGCGGTCTACTGTTGTTTACCAACCACGGTGAACTGGCCAACCGCCTGATGCATCCGTCCTACGAGGTCAAGCGCGAGTATATGGCGCGTATCCATGGTGAAGTGGACGAAGCCATGATCAATCGCCTGACCGAAGGGGTGATTCTGGACGATGGCCTGGCCAAGTTTCAGACCGTTAAGGCCCAGCATGCGCGCAGTGCTGACGAGCGTGCCGGCAGCAATAACTGGTTTCGGGTGATTCTGGCCGAGGGCCGCACCCGCGAGGTGCGCCGACTGTGGGAATCTCAGGGTGTGGAAGTCAATCGCCTTAAGCGCATCAGCTATGGCCCTGTCGAGCTGCCGTCCATTGTGCGTCGCTCGGAGTTTATTGAGCTGGACCCCAAGCAGGTGATCTCGCTATTTCGCGCTGTGTCGCTTAAGCCACCCCGATTTAGTGAAAAGAATGTCTTTCGGGATATTCGCCAGCGCAAAGAGCGCAAGCTGCGCGCCCGTGGGGATACCAGTAGGCGCTAAAGAGCTTTAAAGGCTTATCTAATCTGGGCGTCGATCGACTGGCCGTTGACGCCGACGCTGTCGGGCCCCAGCAGATACAGGTAGGCCGGCATAATATCTTCACCGGTTTTTAAGCTATTTGGATTTTCCGCCGGAAAGGCCTGGGCACGCATCTGGGTTCTGGTGCCGCCCGGATTAATCGCATTCACACGCATAGATCCCAGCCCCTCTAACTCCGCAGCCCAGGTCTGCATCATGCCTTCAGTGGCAAATTTGGATACCGCATAGGCGCCCCAAAAGGCGCGGCCCTGGCGGCCCACGCTTGAGGTGGTAAATACTATCGAGGCATCCGCAGATTTTTCCAGCACCGGCATCAGCGCCTGGGTCATTTTGAACTGCGCTGTTACATTGACCTGCAGAACCTTGTCCCAGACATCTTGCCGATAGTTGGTCAGCGGCGTGCGCTGGCCCAGTATGGCGGCATTGTGCAGCAGGCCGTCCAGGCGACCAAACTGCTGATCAATATTCACCGCCAGCTCATCGTAGTCCTCGCCCGTAGCGCCCTCCAAATCCACCGGGTAAATCACCGGCTCTGGGTCGCCAGCCGCCACTATCTGGTCAAATACCTGCTCCAGCTTAGCCACAGTTCTGCCCGCCAGAATCACTGTGGCACCCAGGGCCGCGCAGGCCTTAGCCGCGGCCTTGCCTATGCCATCGCCAGCGCCAGTAATCAGAATAATACGATCTTGCAGCAGACCAGGGTTGGCCTGGTAGCTAATAATTTGTTCGGGGCTGAGCACAGAGATTTCCTTAATTTAAGCGGTTAAAACAGTAGCGAGTGTAATTCATGGGACTGTTGCACCACAAAGTCGGCGTTCCAGTCATGGATATCCTGGCCAGCTTCAATATAGCCCCAGCCAGCGGCAATAGTGCGCATGCCCGCGGCGCGACCGGCATCTATATCGCGTACATGATCACCCACATAGAGGCAGTTGGACGGGGCAATAGCTATCTGGCTACAGGCCAGATACATGGCCTCAGGGTCCGGTTTGGGCTGGGCCACATGGTCCGGGCAGATAACCGTGGCAGCGCCGGTCATTAGGTTGAGCTGCGTCAGGGCAGGCTCGGTATACTTCCAGGGTTTATTAGTCACAATGCCCCAGGGAATACCGCGCTCGGCGCAGTCGTCCAGCACCTGCTGTAAGCCACTGAACAGAGCAGTTTTGTCGGCCAGGTTGTCAAAATACAGCGCCAAAAACTCTTCTCGCAAGGGTTCAAACTCAGGATGGTCCTGGGGCATCCCAAAACCCTGTTCAATAATCCCCACGGAGCCATTGGTCACACAGTTGCGAATCATGGAGTCAGGCATGGGCTCGCGGCCATGGCGACGCAACTGGGTTTTTAGCGCTGTAATAAAGTCTGGCGCCGTATCCAGCAGGGTGCCATCGAGATCGAATAGCAGGGCATCAAAGTTCAGCATCGTTTAGACGGGCTTCCGGGCGCAAATCATATAGTTAACATCCACATCGCGCTCATCCAGCTTGTAGGTCTTGGTGATGGGGTTATAGAGCAGCCCAGTCATCTGGTCGATATCCAGCCCGGCATCGCGAATCCACTGTCCCAATTCCGAGGGGCGAATAAACTTGCTGTACTCATGGGTGCCCTTGGGCAGCATGCGCAGCACATATTCCACACCAATAATCGCCAGCAGATAGGATTTTGGATTGCGGTTAATGGTGGAGAAAAATAGCGTACCGCCAGGTTTGGTCATGGCGGCACAGGCGGCTACCACAGAGCTGGGGTCGGGCACATGTTCCAGCATCTCCAGGCAGGTCACCGTATCAAAGGCTTCGGCATGAGTGGTGGCGTAATCCTCGGCTGTCGATTGCTCATAGGTTACGCTGACGCCAGATTCCAAGCTGTGCAGATTACCCACGGCCAGCGGGGCCTCACCCATATCAATACCGGTCACATTGGCACCTCGCTGGGCTAGGGCTTCACAGAGAATGCCGCCACCGCAGCCGACATCGAGAATCTTTGTCTCTGCTACTGGTGCCAGGGCATCAATCCAGTTGGCGCGCAGCGGGTTGATATCGTGCAGGGGTTTAAACTCGCTGTTTCTGTCCCACCAGCGGCTGGCCAGTTCTTCAAACTTGCGAATTTCATGGGGGTCAACATTGTGCGTTTTAGACATGCTTTTTTCCGGGTTTAAAAGGTTGGCTAGCTGGAGATTTTGTTACGCCAGTCGCCAGCGCTCTGGATCAGGCTCTGGGAGTTCACCGTTAACAGCTCAAACTCTGCCAGCAGCGGCTTTCCCGCCACCCAACTGTGGCTCACTCTGTGCCCCACATTGGTATACACCAGCTGGGACTGGGGATTATACAGGGGTTGCTGCGGGATAGAATCCATTTTTACGGCAATCATATCGGCCGACTTGCCCGGCTCCAGACTGCCAATCTCCTGGTCCCAGCCCAGAGCCTTGGCGCCATTAATAGTCGCCAGTCGCAACGCCTCGTGAGCGTCCAATGTGGTGGGGTCGCCAGACACCGCCTTGGCCAGCATAGCGGCAGTTTTTAACTCACCGAATAGGTCCAGATCATTATTGCTGGCCGCGCCGTCCGTGCCCAGGGCCACATTGATACCGGCATCCAGCAATTGGCCCACCGGGCAAAAGCCGCTGGCCAGCTTTAAATTGGACTCAGGGCAGTGCACCACATCACAGTTATGGTCCCGGACCAGCTGAATATCCTCGTCGTTTATCTGGGTCATATGCACCAACTGGGTCTGGGGCAGCAACAGCCCCAGATTTCTCAGCCGCTCCAGTGGGCGACAGCCATACTGCTCAAGGGATTCACTGACTTCGCCAGCGGTTTCATGACAGTGGATATGGATGGGCATATCCAACTCATTGGCATAGGTGCTGATGACCTGCATGGCATTATCAGATACCGAGTAGGGAGCATGGGGCGCGCAGGCCACTTTGATCTGCGGGTGGCTGCTGTATTTGTCGTTCAGGCCTAGCCCTTTGTGAATATAGTCATTGGCATCTTTGCCGTAGGCCGAGGGAAAATCTAACACCGTAAAACCTATCTGACAGCGCACACCGGTGTCCCTTACCGCCTCAGCAATGGCCTCATCAAAGAAATACATATCAGCAAAGCAGGTGGTACCACTGGCAATCATCTCAGCGATCGCTAGTCTGGTGCCGTCGGCAACAAACTCCTCGCTGACATGGCGTGACTCGGCGGGCCAAATGTGCTGCTCCAGCCAGGGCCGCAGCGCCAGATCGTCGGCATAGCCGCGCAGCAGGCTCATAGCTGCATGGCCGTGAGCATTGACTAGCCCGGGCATGACCACATGGTTGTCTAACACCTCAGTGTGGGCGGCCTCAAATCGCTTATTGGCCTCGGCCTGGGGGTAGATACCAATAATTTTTTCCCCATCAATGGCCAGAGAGCAATTTTCTAGCACTTGGTTCTCTGGAACTATGGGAATTATCCATCTGCAGTGGATTA
>JBMZST010000081.1:0-6936 GCA_049623265.1 Porticoccaceae bacterium | reverse complement strand
ATTCATCGGCAAAGGCTGCACCGATCTGGTCGAGTAACGCCACCCAGTAGCTGCGAGGTCGGGCATTGCTGATTACCCAATAGTCGCCAGAGTCATCAATAATAGCTTCTGGACAATGGGAGAAATAATCTTTGGGTATGCAGATAGCGGCACCATTTTCGATAATAAATGGGTGCTGGTTTTTAAGCTGTTGGCGCAGCGACAGAACCTCTGCCCGGGTTTTGCTGGTGATGGGAATAACGGGTATCTGCTGTGCTTCAAGGCGTTCCAGATAGTTGGCTGCCGGTGCAAAGCTATAGCTGTAGTGGTCGAGCAAGCTGCCGTCCAGGTCGGTGAAGATCAGTCTCATGGTTGCCGGCGCCCCTTTTTGGTGCGCTGATGCACCATGCTGGACGATAACTGTGGCCTGTGGAGATGCATTTTTGTCCCTTTAGCTGGTAACCGCCTGTATAAAGGCATTAATGTCCTGCTTTGCTAAGGAGATTGCAGAAAGCATGCCAAGTCTGTGTCGGAGGGGATGGATATTTTGTGATGCAGCTTTTATGCTTGGGTAATAAACATAACAGCGAGCTGCGTGCGGCGATCGCCGTCGAATAACAATAAATACAGAGGGTTTTTCATGTCGAATTTACAGACTGCAGATATAGGGTTGGGCCAAACTATTTTGCGCCGCGCTACGATTTCACCCAACAAGCCTGCTTTGACCTTTGAGGGTAACACCCAGACATTTGCCGAGCTAGGTGACCGGGTACGACGTATGGCAGCGGTGCTGCGTGAAGGCGGTATCAGTGCCGGCGATCGGGTGGGTTATATTGGTCTTAACCATCCGGTATTTCTCGAGATGCTCTATGCCTGTGGCTGCCTGGGTGCCATATTTGTCCCTCTCAACTTTCGTTTAACCGGTCCAGAGGTGCGCTTTATAGCCAATGATGCGGGCATCAGTGCCATGGTGGCTGATGATATGTTGCGCCCCTTGATCGATAGAGAGAGAGGCAATCTGGAATGTACTCGCTATATCACTGCCGAGAGCGATGCCGACAATTGGGAGGCTCTGGAGCCATTAATGGCCGCTGTTACACCTATTGAAGCCAGCGAGAGGGTGGATGGGAATGATGTGGCCTTTATTATGTATACCTCGGGCACCACCGGATTGCCTAAGGGAGCCATGTTGACCCATGGCAATATATTCTGGAACAGCATCAATGTGTGCTTCGGTGAGGATGGCCTGTCGGATACCACGCTGACCTGTGCACCGCTATTTCATATTGGTGGCCTCAATGTCACCACGCTGTTATCTCTGGGTAAGGGCATTGAGGTGGTCCTACTGCGCAGCTTTGATGCCGGAGAGGTGCTTAGGTTGATTGAGAAGCACCAGGTGACCACCATGTTTGGTGCACCCACTATGTTTTTGATGATGGTGCAGCATGAGAATTTTACAACCACAGATCTGTCCAGTATTGTCACTTTGACCTGCGGCGGTGCGCCAGTGCCGGTGCCCCTGATTAAAACCTATGGTGAGCGGGGTATTAATTTCTGTCAGGGCTATGGTCTCACCGAGACTGCGCCTTTTGCCAGCCTGTTAGCCAGTGACCTGGCCATGGCCAAAGTTGGCTCGGCGGGTAAGGCGCCTATGTTTACTGAGGTGCGTATTGTCGATGAAAATAATCAACCCGTCGCCCCTGGTGCCCATGGTGAGGTCTGTATCAAAGGTCCCAATGTGATGAAGGGTTACTGGAATCGCGAAGATGCCACGGCTGAGGCCATCGACTCCCAGGGCTGGTTCCACAGTGGCGATATTGGCTATCTGGATGATGAGGACTTTCTGTTTTTGTGCGACCGGGTAAAGGATATGGTGATTACCGGGGCCGAGAATGTCTATCCCGCAGAAGTGGAAAGTATTCTCTATGGTCACCCGTCAATTCTTGAAGTGGCCGTTATTGGCCTGCCCGACGAAAAGTGGGGCGAGGCGGTGACAGCTATTGCCGTGCTGGAAGAGGGCGCCGAACTGAGTCTGGAAGAGCTGCGTAACTTTGCCGGCGAGTCTCTGGCCCGTTACAAGCTGCCCAGCCAGTTGCATCTGATAGATCTGCTGCCGAGAAATCCGGCGGGCAAGGTGCAGAAGTTTAAGCTAAAAGAGCAGTTCGCTAGCTAGTACTGCCAGAAAACCGACTAAGAAAAAAGACCGTGAACAAACCAGCGTTGGTTGCTGGCCTCCCTGAATAGCCAGTAGCGAGCGCCTTTATTATCGCAGGCCAGATAGTAATCGCGCTGCTGCTCGCCCTGCCACCAGTTGCCACACAGACGTTCAGGCCCGCTGATAATGCTCAGGGGCTGGTGCCAGTGCAGCTGTTGATTGCGTACTTGCACCGGTGCAGGCTCGGTCAATAGCCAGACTGGCTGTGGTGCCTTGGCTCTGTCACTGGTGGCTGTTTCTGACTGCTTACCCGGTGCGAGCAATGTACTGGCCTGCTCTGGCAGGTAATCCTGGTTGAGCACAGGCTGTGACAGTGCTTCTATACCCAGCCGCGCATTAAGGCTATCGATCAATTCGCTGGATTGCTGTGCGCCACTGTTATCGCCGAACAAATCCAGATTAACCCTTCCTTTAGGCGCTTCGATAAACTGGTCGCTAAACAGCACAATTTGCTCAATGCTGCGCGGTAATTCCAGGCGCTCCAATTGCAGTCGGCTCAGCATCAATAGGCTTGACCAGTTATTTTGACTGCCGGATAGCTGGATGCGCATCTGTGCAGGCTCTCCTATTAAAGGTTCAAACCGCCATTCGATCTCCTGACAGTAGCAGTGTCGTGCCATCAGATAATGACAGAGATTCTGTAGCAGAGTTTTCATCGGAAATAGCAGACTCTCTTTATTAAAAATACCCTGAGGGTTCTGTATCAGATCGTGAAAGCTATTAGCCGGTTGAAACCGCGGTGCATTAAAAGGTTTGTCATTATTTAGCTGGGCTATATAAAGCATAAGGGCTGCATCAAAACGGCGGCTTAAAGCACTGCGTGGCAGAGCCAGTAAATCTCCCAGCGTCTTGAGGCCCAGCTGGTTAAAATTTTGCTGCTGTTGGGCACTGGTCTTTAAATGGCGCAGTTCAGTACTGAGCAGACGCTGCTGCAATTGTCTGGTGCTGGGTAGCTCTGTCTCAAAATCTGCCTGGCAGACCAGCTGTGCGGCAAGCGGATTGCTGCCTATACCATTGACAGCAGTAACGCCTTGCGCCTGTAGCCTGCTATACAGCTGTTGTAACAGGCTGTCGTAGCCTTTGAACAATTGATAACAGCCAGATATCTCCAACCAGAGACCGCAATCGCTGTGCACTGTAATAATAGGGCTAAACCTATAGCAGAGCAGTGCCAGTTGCTGCAGGCACTGTTGCTCCTGTTCAGGCTGCCTGGGTAATAGCTGCAACTCAGGGCAGAGTGCCAGGGCCGTGGATACCGAGAGGTCTGGCTCTATACCCCAGGCACTGGCCTGACTGTTGCAGCAGAGAACAGACTGGGTATTTCTGCGCTGATCAATCACTGCTATGGGTTTGGCAGACTGCTCCCGAGGCAGCTGTGGCAGTAGCGTCTCGAGAGGCAGCAGGGGAAAATGCAAATATAGCCAGATATCATTTGCCTGCTTATTAGGCTTAGGCATCTAGTTCTCTAACCGCGATGCTGAGTTATTGATATAGGCATGATGTCTGTCTACGGGCAGCTGTGTCAGATGGGTTCTCTGGGCGCAGGGCGCGCCCAGCGAGAGTTGCAGCTGTGCTCCCGCGGCAACGCCGCGCATTTTGCGTACGCTCAGCAGTAATTGATTGACTTGTTGGCTCTCAAGCTCCATTCGCAGTGTCACTGGCGATGGGGTAGCCAGCGCCTTGACTGAATTAAATAAGAACGCTGCACTGCTACTGTCGGCGGCTGCCAATTGCAATTTACGCAGGTCGGCGTAGCTGGGTGCCTGCTGTCTTGCCCAGGCCAGCAGCAAAGCACCGCTGCGAATAGACTGCTCAGCGGCCCAGAGCCATTCCCTGACATTTTTGCTGCGTACGACTAAAAGCTTATTCAGGGCAATACCAGCTGCAGAGAGTGCGGGAGCATAGGGCTGGTAGGGTGGATCCAGCCACAGACAGAGGTGATTGTGACGGCCATGTTCTCTGATAACAGGCAACAGCAGGCTCAGCTCACCTATGCCCATCTGCTGAGGCAATAGCTCGGTGAGTGCTGCCGCTGGCCAGCCACCCTGTAATAGCAGATCCAAACTCTGGTGGCCTGTACTGAGAGTCTGTCTTGGTAGACGCCTGCTACGGCCACGCCAGGTATCCTGGCGGGTTAGTAGACTGGATATTATTTCTGGTTTGGTCATGGCAACAACAGCGACAGCTCGGGCAATTTAATTGTTATTAATACTGTTAATATATACAGTAGTTTGGTAAATGTCATCCCAAATACGCATTTATTTTTAGCGGCAGTAGCCTGTTTAAATGCAACTAAAAGTTGTAAATAATGGTGTGAGTCAGACTAATTGACGGCCACTCGTGATCTACGGGTGGCAATATTTGAATGAGTTTCTGTGCTAGTGGTAAGCTGACCCCCCCTATAAATAGTTAGACCCTCAGACTATGGCCTCTGGCGCAAAAACCAAGCAGCTAATTGACCCCAAGTGGACCATCTATGCCGCGCCCATAAATACACTACTGCAGGTTATAGAGCAGCTGGGATTGGACAGTCGGGCTCTGTTGAACAGCGCAGGATTGGATGCCGCAGAGCTGAGTATTCCCGACCGCCGTTTTCCGGTAAACAGCTATTACAGGCTGTTTCAGATGGCAGCCGATGCCACTAATAACCCGGATATAGGTCTGGTTGTGGGTCGAGTAACCTACCTTAAGGGGCTTAATATCCAGCTCTATCTGGCCAGGGTCTGTCGGTCGTTTAAAGACTACCTCAACCTGATGCCCAGTCAGCACAACCTGCGCGGTGATATAGGGCAGATTACCGCCCATAGAGAGGGCGAGCTGGTAGAACTGCGCTGGGAGCCGCTAATGCCGGAGACCGGCCGCAAACGTTTTATTAGCGATGAAATGCTGGCGGCTTCGGCGGGTATTTTTAACTCGCTGTGCGTCAGGCCAGTGCAAGTGGTTAAAACACATTTTACCTATGCTCAGCCCGGGGATGTCAGTAACCTCGAAGCTATCTTTGGTCGCAATCTAAGTTTCGATCAACCTTACAGCAGCCTGTTTTTTGATCGCGAGGCCCTGAGCTTTCCCATGATCAAACAGGACTATCAGGAGGGCCCTGATCAGGAGCGGCCTTTTAGAGATTTTTTTGGCGACGATGATCCTGCCGATCAACTGTTGGCCGATCTCAAACAATCTATACTGCAATACCTGCCAGAGGGCGAGGTGACCATAGATAAGCTGGCCAGCAAACTTAATATCTCTCGGCGCACATTGCAGCGCCGCCTCTCTGACAGAGACACCAACTTCTTACATATTCTGCAAGAGGTGCGTTCCAAGGTGGCATTGCGCTATCTGTCAGACAGTCGTCTGGGAATTACAGAGATCGCCTTTCTATTGGGTTATGCTGACCAGGGCTCTTTCTCCAGTGCGTTTAAAAGCTGGCATGGCGTGTCACCCAGGGACTACCGCCGCAAGTAGCCTCTCCCTTTGGCATTGTTTCCCAACTAGTTGGCGTCTATAGGGTTGCCAGCTCTGGGCTCTCAAACTACTATCTCAGTCCGTTACTTCTATAACTATAACCACAGGTAATGCTATGTCACTGGACTTCGATAGCGCTCGTCTACCCAATAAAAATCTCACGCCCGAGCACCATGAATGGCGCGCCCAGCTGCGGCGCTTTATCGACCGGGAGATTATGCCCTATGCAGAGGACTGGGATGAAAACGGTGCAATCCCAGATGAGTTGTGGACCAAGTCTGCAGACATAGGCTTGCTGGGTATGGGGTATCCGGAAGAGTTTGGTGGAGTCACTCAGGGCATAGATCTGTGGTACAGCATTATTCTCAACGAAGAGTTGGCGCGTGTTGCCGTGGGTGGTGTGGCAGCAACTCTATTGGTACATGGTATTGGCCTGCCGCCGGTGATTAACTTTGGCAGTGACGAAATTAAACAGCAGGTAGCGCCACCGGTCCTGGCAGGCACGAAACGTATTTCACTGGCTGTCACCGAACCCGGTGGCGGCTCCGATGTGGCTCAGTTGCAAACCACTGCTCGCCTGGATGGCGACCACTATGTGGTCAATGGCTCAAAAACCTATATTACCGGCGGTATGAATGCCAACTGGTTGACTACTGCAGTGCGCACCGGCGGTGAGGGGGCTGGGGGTGTGTCCACCTTGCTGATTCCCGCCGATGCCGAGGGAGTATCGCGCACTGCACTGGATCGAAAGCAGGGCTGGTGGTGCTCGGATACAGCTACCATCTACTTTGACAATGTGCGCGTGCCAGCGGGTAACCTGCTCGGTCAGGAAAACAAAGGCTTCGCCGTTATTATGAATAACTTTAACTCCGAGCGGCTGGCCATGGCTGCGGCCATGGAGGCTCTGTCTCGCGTCTGTCTGGAAGATGCCGTGGCCTGGGCCAGAGAGCGCGAAACCTTTGGTCAGCGCCTGGCCGACCATCAGGTGATTCGCCACAAGATCGCCGAGATGAAGCAGCGTATTAATGCGACCCAGGCCTATTTGATAATGACCTGTGAGCAAGTGAAAGCGGGCACAGGGAATGCCGGTGATATTGCTCTGCTAAAGGTACAGGCCAGCCAAACCATGGAGTTCTGTGCTCGTGAGGCGATGCAGATTTTGGGGGGTATTGGTTATATGCGTGGCAGTCGGGTTGAGCGTATCTATCGCGAGGTGCGGGTAAATGCAATTGGTGGTGGCTCTGAAGAGATAATGCGCGATCTGGCGGCTCGGCAGTTTGGCC
>JBMZST010000080.1:0-7020 GCA_049623265.1 Porticoccaceae bacterium | reverse complement strand
GGGTGGGTGGTCAAGGCCTGCTCCAGCTCATTGGGGTACACGTTAAAGCCAGAGACAATAATCATATCCTTGAGGCGGTCGACAATTTTAATATAGCCCTCTTCGTCCACCTCAACAATATCACCGGTATGGAGCCAGCCGTCGACCAGCACTTCATCGGTTTGCTCTGGACGCTGCCAGTAGCCCTTCATCACCTGGTCACCGCGCACACAGAGCTCGCCTGTGCCGCCCACTTCCTGCTCTACACCCTTTTCATTGACCACTTTGATCTCGGTACCGGGGATCGGGATACCTGCGGTACCAATTTTTTCGTGGCCGGAGGGGTTCATAGAGATCACTGGCGATGACTCGGTCATGCCATAGCCTTCGCTTACCACACAGCCGGTGGTTTTTTGCCAGTCCTGGGCAACAGACTCCATCAGTGCCATGCCGCCTGACAGGGTGAGGCGCAGCCGCGAGAAGTCCAGGCGCTGGAAGTCTCGGTCCTGCAGCAGGGCTACAAACAGAGAGTTAAGGCCGCAGAAGATTTCAAATTTAAAGTCTTTAATGGCGCGCACAAAGGCCGGGATATTGCGCGGATCGGGAATCAGAATCGAGTGGCCTCTGGTGGCGGGCAATAGGCCCATGCACAGAGAGAAGGCATAGATATGGTAGATCGGCAGCGGTGCCACGGCCACATTGTGCTTAATGGGCTCATCGAGAATATCCAGTACCGAAAGCGACTGGGCAATATTGGCCATTAGCGTGCCCTGGGTCAGCATCACACCTTTGGATGCACCCGTGGTGCCGCCGGTGTATTGTAGTGCACAGATATCGTCTAACTGAGCGCGATGGACCGAGTAGTTACTGCTGCCGGTCAATAACTCTGGAAACGGAATCCAGTTGCCCTTGGGCAGTGAGGGGCGCTTGCCCATCAAGGCCATAGCCGCACTCAGAATACCTCGCTTGGGCTGGGGCAACAGATCCACCGGGCGGGTTACTACCACATGCTCAATATTGGTACTGGGCAGAGCCTCGCACAGGGTTTCGTAGAACTGGTCTAGCACTACCACGGCTTTAACATTGGCATCATTAAACTGGTGCACCAGCTCGCGCACTGTGTACATAGGATTGGTATTCACCACCACCAGACCCAGCTTCCAGGCCGCAATAACTGCGACCGGATACTGAATAAGATTGGGCAGCTGAATAGCAATACGATCACCGGGCACCAGCTTCAGTTGCTTTTGAAAGTAGCTGGCCACGCGGCGGGAGATTTGGTCGACTTCGCCATAGGTCAGGGTCTGACCCAGGCAAGTAAAGGCTGGGCGATCATTGGCATCGGCCACGGCGCCCCGCCATAGCTCCAACAGCGACCCAGCAGGCAACTCAGGCTGCTTGGGGCTTAAACCCACTTTTTTCTGTGCTTTTTTGACGGCATCTTGCACCCGCATAATGACTCACCCAATTATGTAATAGTTTTATTTAGCCTGAGATACAGCCGGCTATCTGGAGAGACGTGCCATACCTGCTTCCAGGCCAGCTAGCGTCATGGGGTACATCTTATCTTCTACCAACTCTTTAAGCATCTGAATTGAGGGAGTGTACTCCCAGTATTTTTCCTGTACCGGGTTAATCCAGATCAGCTTGTCGTAGGCGTCGGTCATGCGCTGCATCCACACGGCGCCAGACTCTTCGTTGTGATACTCCACACTACCGCCCGGGCTAGTCACTTCGTAAGGAGCCATACTGGCATCGCCCACATAGATCACTTTGTAGTCTGATGAGTACTTGTGAATCAGGTCAAACACCGATATCTGCTCTTCGCGACGACGGTGGTTGTCTTTCCATACATAGTCGTACATGCAGTTGTGGAAGTAGAAATACTCCAGGTGCTTAAATTCGGTCTTGGCCGCTGAGAACAGCTCTTCGCAGAGGCGCACATAGGGGTCCATGGAGCCCCCAATATCAAAGAAAATTAGCACCTTTACCGCATTGTGGCGCTCGGGCACCATTTTGATATCCAGATAACCTGCATTGCGGGCTGTGCTGCCAATGGTGTCATCTAAATCCAACTGGTCAGCGGCACCTTCGCGGGCAAACTTGCGCAGGCGACGCAGGGCCACTTTAATATTGCGGGTGCCTATTTCTACCGAGTCGTCCAAATCCTGGTACTGGCGCTCGTCCCAGACCTTAACTGCGGTGCCTTTGCCGCCGGGGCCGCCTATACGAATGCCCTCTGGGTTAAAGCCGCCATGCCCAAAGGGCGAGGTACCATTGGTGCCCACCCATTTATTGCCGCCTTCGTGGCGCTCTTTTTGCTCTTCCAGGCGCTTTTTAAACTCCTCGATGAGCTTTTCCAGGCCACCCAGGCTCTCAATTTTGGCTTTTTCTTCTTCGGTAAAGTGCTTTTCAAACTCCTGCCGCAGCCAGTCCTCGGGAATTAGCGCTTCAATAATGCCGTCAATATTCTCCAGATTCTTAAAATAGGCGCCAAAGGCTTTGTCGAAACGGTCGTAGAACTTCTCGTCTTTGACCATGACGGTGCGGGCCAGCATATAGAAATCGTCAATCGAACCAAACGCCAGGTTGTTATCCATGGCTTCCAACAGATCCAGCAGCTCCCGCAGAGACACCGGAACCTTGGCCTTTTTGAGCGTGTAAAAGAAATTAATCAGCATGGGACTGCTATTTACTGGCCAGCGCGACGGGTCATAAAGGCCAGTCGCTCAAGCAGGTGTACATCTTGCTCGTTCTTTAGCAGAGCGCCATACAGCGGCGGAATCGCCTTGGTTGGGTCGCGGTTGGTCAGAATATCCTCTGGAATATCGTCAGACATCACCAACTTTAACCAGTCGACCAGCTCTGAGGTCGACGGCTTTTTCTTCAGGCCGGGAATCTTGCGCACATCAAAGAAGATATCCAGGGCTTCGTCCACCAGCTTTTTCTTAATTTTGGGGAAGTGCACATCCACAATACGCTGCATGGTCATGCGGTCGGGGAAGTTAATAAAGTGGAAGAAGCAGCGGCGCAAAAAGGCGTCGGGCAGCTCTTTTTCGTTGTTACTGGTAATAATTACAATGGGGCGCTGCACGGCTTTGATATTTTCGCCGGTCTCGTAGACATGGAACTCCATCTTGTCCAGCTCCAACAGCAGATCATTGGGGAATTCAATATCCGCCTTGTCAATCTCGTCGATCAGCAGTACACACTGCTGTTCTGCGGTGAAGGCTTCCCACAGTTTGCCGCGCTTGATGTAGTTGCCAATATCATGGACCTTGTCGCTACCCAGTTGCGAGTCGCGCAGACGGGAAACCGCATCATACTCATACAGACCCTGCTGAGCTTTAGTGGTGGACTTAATATGCCAGGACAGTAGAGGCATACCCAGGGAGCTGGCCACCTGCTCTGCCAGCATAGTCTTTCCTGTGCCGGGCTCGCCCTTAATCAGCAGAGGGCGCTGTAGGGTTACGGCGGCATTTACTGCCATCTGCAGTTCGTCTGTGGCTATATAGTCATCTGTACCGGTAAATTTCATATTATCTGGGTCCACTTCTAATGGGTGAATTCGTTTTAGCGTCGCATAATAATGCAATACGGCCTATTTTTTGAACCTAAATCGCCCCGACACCCCGTCATAAATAACGAAAATCGACAAAAACTATGACCGGGGAGTATTTCGTTCTTTCCTGCTGTCATAACAGATACGCTATGCACTCGCGCATAGTTTTATATTTTAAGTCCCCCGTTGGACATGGAGAAAAATAATGAATGCAGAATCCGTCAAGTCCTTTTTTATTGTTTTAACTATCTACATTGCACCTATTATTCTGTTCACCGCAGTCACCAGTTCACCCCTGCTCTTTTAATCTGGCTTATTGTTTATGGCTGAATCCAAAGGTCTGAGGTAGCGCGTCTTATGATTAATAGTTGAGGTATAGTGGGCAACCACTGCGCCACTAAATAATCTTAAGCATAAAGCGTGATAGATCTGGAGACAGCCATGAACAACCCTTTAATTAAATCCCTTACAGTTAGAGCACTACCTCTGGTCGCAGTCTTACTTGCCGCCACAACCTATACCACCGGGTCTGTCGAGGCGCAAGAAACTCAACAGCAGGCCGAAGAAATGAATATGGAGTTTTCCGTTCCTGCCTCGGATGACAGCGCCGCTAAAAGAGTAAAAATAATGATTCGCGGCGACGCCGAGGGAGGCAACCTGGAGACCATCATAGAAGAGATTGCCAGCGAAGAGGACAGCACTGACAGCGAGGAAAGTTCTGCGTTTATTAGCATTGAGTCATCGGGGGATGGCATTGCCTCGATCAAAGAGGTCATCAAAACCCTGGCTGTAACCGAATGGGAGAACCTTGGAGAAGAGGACAAACAAGAACTGTTGAGTAGCCTGGACAACCTGGATGACGAAATGACAATCCAGGTGCACCGCGATGCTGATATAACCGAGGATTCGGACGCAGAGGATATAGTCGCGATTATTGCCGTATTTGGGTTACCCCTGTTTTTGTTGATCGCCATTCTCTACTACAAGCACCACAAGCGCATGGTCAAGGTGGCACTGATCAAAGACTATTTAGCCGCAGGCAAAGATGTGCCCATCGAGGTGCTGACGGTGATTAATGGCGAGGAGCCCGACGCTCCCAGCGATAGCTTCCAAAGTGCTGTGCGCAATATCGCGGTGGGTATCGGGCTGATCCTATTTCTGGGTATTGCAATCTCTTGGGAGCTCGCTGCTGTGGGCCTGATCCCACTGTTTATAGGGATTGGCAAGCTGGTCGTGTGGCGTATGAACAGAGACAGCTCTGCAACACTGGCAGACTAAGGCTGTTGCAGTCCCCTACAGATCAGGCACTGATCGAGAGAGTCGTGGCAAGCCAATGCCACGACGCTTTCTCGACTCTGGTCGAACGCCACCAGTCAGATCTGCGTTACTCGCTGCGACAGATGACCGGCTGGGATGAAGCCCTGGCCGATGATCTTGCTCAGGAGACCTTTATCAAAGCCTTTCAGGCCATCGCCAGCTATAAAGCCGAGGCGAAATTCAGCAGCTGGCTGTATCGCATTGCCTACAACCAACTGGTAAGCCATTTTAGGCTGGCCAGAAACCGGGAAATTACCGGGGTGGATGATACGGTGATCAACGCCCCTGAGCGCGCGGTGAATGACGAGTTTTCAGAGCAGGCGCTGCACAGAGACCTGGCTCGCGCCATGGAACAGTTACCCACTCAGCAGCGCATGGTCATTCACCTTTATTTGCATCGGCAGTTAACTCACCAGGAAATCTGTACTATTATGCAAATACCGCTGGGAACGGTGAAAACCTGTATAAACCGAGGCAGAGCTCAGCTGAGAGACCTGCTATCCAGTTGGCACCACCCGGCCGGTACCAAAGAGGATCAAGCATGAGTAAAACCACAGATATAGACAACCTGTTTGCCCAGGCTCGCAACAGCGAACCCTATTTTAGCAGTCAGGGCTTTGTTACCGGAGTAAAGGCTCGGTTACCGGTTGGCCGCAAGGTGTCTGTTGGTCAAGAGACAGCCGTTACCATTGCTGCCACTGTGCTAGGTGCCGCTGTTGCCTTTCCTTTTTTTCCCGCTGGCGAAATTATCGCCCTGATACCCAGCAGCGTTTCCATTACTCCCGTCGGCCTACTGGCTGCCTCCGGCCTGTTCTCCGGGCTGGTTTATTGGCTTGCTGAACACAGTACAGCCAGCAAATTTTAAACCCCAGCTAATTGGCGTTCGGCGCTGGTGCTGCTTCGGTCTCTGGTTCCGGACTGTGCTTGGCGCGGCGTTTCTTTACCCACCAAATAATGATTCGCAGCAGCGTATAGAAAAACAGCGTAAAAAATCCAAGGGCCATAATAGGTGCCAGGCCGCGCTGGAAACCCAGATCATCGCCTGCGGCCAATAGCCCCTCGTAGAGACTGACAAAGAAAGCTGGCGCCAGATGGGGGTCGTCGCGGTAGGCGGTCACCGGTGTAAACAGCACCACCGTGGCCAGCAACAGCGTACAGTGGCGAATGGCGGCAATGCCAATTTTGCGCACCAGCAGCCAGAGGCAAAATAGCAGACAGAGTGCGCCTGTTGAGTAGGCCACCCAGCCCCACAGATAGTTTTCTGCGCTATACATAGCTGTTATCCATAGTTGTTATCCATAGCTGTTATCCATCCCTACTGCTCAAAGTTAGTCGACCCACTGAATAATATGATCTTCAATATCCTCATCATGCACATGCAGCTCAGAGATCACCCGCCCCTGCAGCGAGGCGCCGTAGCTGTGCAATGTGTCTTTCGAACCACTGACCAGATGATGCCATTCCGGCAGCGGTTTACCCGCGGCAATCAGTCGGTACGAGCAGCTTTGCGGCAGCCAGCCCAGACTGTGAATATTTTCCCTGTCCAGCTTAATACAGTCATCCACGATACTGTGGCGACCGGCATAGTCCAGGCACTGACAGCTCTGGGTATCCAGCAGTTCACAGGTTACATTGGTATGGTAGATCTCTCCACTGTCATGATCCTCCAGCTTAACCAGGCAGCACTTGGCGCAGCCATCGCACAGCAGTTCCCACTCTTCCGTGCTCATCTGCTCCAGGGTTTTGGTCTGCCAGAACTCAGCCATAGTTATTCAGGGCACTGGGCGGCTGGTCTGAGCTGGGGTACTTGGGCGGCGGCATCTGCAGATAAAAGCCTTTGTCGCGCAACTCTTGCAGCACCTTGTGAATGTCGGCGCGGGCCAGTTTGCGCGTCTCGCTCAGCACCAGGGTGGTGACCTGTGCCAGTTCGCCAAAACTGGACAACAGCGCCTCGGGCACCGTCTCCAGTCCATTGGTTTGGTTGACAAAGAGGTACATTTCCTCTTTTTTGTCGCCTTTGTAAATATCGCACAGCACTCTGCTGTCTTCGCTGGTGGGGTTTTTAATCTCAGTCATAGGGCTTCCGTATTGTCGAGCACTTCCTGTAGTGCGGGCTGTACAAGCTCTAGTCGCCAGCCCTGGTTGAGTCGTTGTGGCCACTG
>JBMZST010000079.1:0-7022 GCA_049623265.1 Porticoccaceae bacterium | reverse complement strand
GACTGCGTTATGCCCTGTACCACGGGCGATCAACTTCTGGGCGAGCGCGGTGTCTCTGGCTGGGAGACGGTTACTGTGCCGGTCAGCGATTTAGTGGCTGCCGGATTGAATCTGGAAACTGTATCCACCGGCTTGGTTATCTGGGCCACCGACAAGCTGGATACCGTCTATTTGCTCGATGATATCCGCTGGGAGGTCGAGGGCTCCGCGTCCGTGGGCGACGGCAGTGGTGGCGTAGATATCGCTGATCCTTTAGTAGTCCTTGATGATGGTGCTGTGGGCAGCACCTGGGACCTTGGCTTAAATGGCTATGACGAGGAGACTGGTTATTCCGAGTGCAGCAATGATGGTGGGGCCGCCTGCCCCAATATTGCCTGGTCAATGATCGAGGACGCGGACCGGGGGTCCGTGCTGGAAGTCAGCCACTCATCCGCAGGTAAAACTGCAGCTGTTTATGCAAAAACTTCCACTCCCTATGACGCCTCTACCTACGCTGGCGGCAACATCGTCTTTGATGTGAAGGTTATCAGTGGCAGCAGCGATCTATCGATGAAAGTAGATTGTGTCTACCCCTGCACCTCTGGGGACTACGGACTAGGTAGCGCCGGTTCCACAGGCTGGGAAACCGTGATGGTACCGGTCAACAATCTAGTGGCTCAGGATCTTGATTTAACCACGGTTGATACCGGCATTGTTATCTGGGCAACCAACTACACCGACACCGTATTCCGTCTGGATAATATCCGCTGGGTGGCTGCTGAGGGTGGCCCAACCACAGGCACTGGTTCTGGCAACACCAACCCACCCGTCTGGGTCAACCCCAACCTCACAGGCTACTCGACCCCAGAGACCTATGCTGGCTACAGCTTACTGTGGTCCGATGAGTTCTCTGGCAGTGAATTGGATACTACCTACTGGACCTATGAAACCGGTACCGGCAGTGGCGGCTGGGGCAATAACGAACTGCAGTACTACCGCTCCAATAACACCAGTGTCCAAGAGGGATTACTGATTATCGAAGCCAGAAAAGAGAGCTTCGGCGGCCGCCAATACACCTCGTCCCGAATCAAGACTCAGGGCAAGCTGTCATTTAAATATGGGCGCGTTGATGTGCGCGCAGCCATGCCTGAAGGCAAAGGCCTGTGGCCAGCCCTGTGGATGATGGGTGAAAACATTTCGAGCGTAGGCTGGCCCTACTGTGGTGAGATTGACATTATGGAAATGGTCGGCGGCAGCGGTGGTGAAGCCACAGTCGTTGGCACAGCGCACTGGAACAATGGTGGCCTGGAAACCAGCTACTCGCCAGCCTCCTATGGTGACAATCTCACATTGACCGGGGGCGAAACTCTGGCCAATAAATTCCATGTCTTCAGCCTGGTTTGGACAGAAAACTCTCTGACCTGGTACATCGACGATGTTGAGTACCACGTTATGTCCATTGACGACAGTGCCAGTCTATCGGCATTCCAGAAGGACTTTTTCCTGCTGTTTAATGTGGCCGTTGGCGGCAACTGGCCTGGAGTGCCCAATGCCAACACCAGCTTCCCCCAGCGGATGCTGGTCGACTATGTGCGAGTGTTTCAGGCAGATTAATTCCTTAGCGGGAATTTGAGTCAACCGGTCTCTGGTTATCTCACAGAGACTGGTTGATTTTCAGCAATGTGCCCAGAGGGTCCGAGGACTGAGTAATAGGTCGGCCTATCACCAGATAGTCACTGCCCAGGGTCATGGCTTCTTGGGGGCTGACCACCCGGCGCTGATCATCAGCGGCATTCTCAGGCAAACGTATGCCCGGGGTAACCAACTTGAAGTCTGCACCCAATTCGGCCTTGAGAGCTGCAGCCTCCATCGCAGAACAGACCACACCATCCAGACCACTGTTCGCCGCTAAGTTAGCTAGGTGCAAAACCTGGTCCGCTGGGCTGCGACCAATACCCAGCTCAGCAATATCTGAATCGTCCATACTGGTGAGCACAGTCACACCAATCAACAGCATGGAACTGCCCTGCTGCTCCAGTGCCTGTTTGGCGGCCATCATCATTCTGCTGCCCCCAGAGGCATGCACATTGGTCATCCAGACACCAAGGTCAGCGGCGGCGCTAATGGCTTTGGCAGTAGTATTGGGAATATCGTGAAATTTCAGATCGAGGAAAACATCAAAACCCAGTGTCACCAGTTTTTTAACCAGCTCTGGTCCGGCGCGGGTAAACAGCTCTTTGCCCACTTTTACCCGGCACTGAGTTGGATCCAACTGCTCCGCCAGGGCCAGAGCTGCCTGCAGGTTATCGAAATCAAGAGCGACAATAACCGGAGATTGAGAATGACTCATAATGGAACTAATCCTTTTTCAGCGCGCGATTAAGTTTGCGCCTGTAATTGGCAATAATAAGCGAGCTGGCAACAATGCCCAGCAATGTGCCAGCGGCCACAAACAGCAGCAACCAGAGTCCCAGGCTTGCGGCCGGCGTGGTAAATACAACAAAGTTAACACTGATCAGCTGACTGTTTTCCATGGCGAACAAAGCCCCCACCAGCGCAATGGCGACTACCAATATACATTGAACAAACAACCAGAGTGCGCGCACCTAATACCTCCTGCAGGCCTCGTGACTAATACGGCTAGCTATTGTATCCGCTGATAACAGTTCCGACAAAAGCCATCGATGGCCACATGTTACCAGACAAAAAAAATGCGCCGGGGACAGTATCCTCGACGCACTCTCAATTTTGTCTAGCTGTGGGCCAATTACTTCTTAGCACCACCAAAGCGCTTGTTGAAGCGATCGATTCGACCACCAGTATCAACAATTTTCTGCTTGCCAGTGTAGAACGGATGACAGGCAGAGCAGACATCCAGGTAGATGCTTTCCGCGCGTGTTGAACCGACTTTGATAACGTTTCCGCAGCTGCAAGTCGCAACCAATTCGTTATAGGCTGGGTGAATCTCAGTTTTCATCATATACTCCAATTCGCGAGCCGCCACCCTGTCGTGAAACTGGTAAACTGGGTCAAAAACTAGCATGACACCTGGTTCAGTCTCCGCAAGGCACGGCAAGCCATTTCTAAAGAGCGCGGATTCTAGCAGAAATAAACCAGGTTACAAAAGGAATTCTCAATTTTTTATGGCCCAATTAGAGCCTTTAATTATTCGTGTCGCAGTGCCCTCACCTCTGCGCCGTCTATTCGACTACCTAGCCCCCGCTAGTATTGAACAAAATCAAGCGGCGCAAGAGCTGCAGCCCGGCTGTCGAGTTATAGTGCCATTTGGCCGCCGCCAGGTGACTGGACTGATTATCGAAACTGCGCAGCACAGCGAATTTGATCTTAACAAGCTCAAACCTATCAGCCAGATCATCGATATTGAGCCCCTGCTGCCCCCCTCGCTATTTAAACTGTTTATCTGGGCAGCCAACTACTATCAACAACCAATTGGCGATGCGCTGTTTTCGACATTGCCTGTGCTGTTGCGCAAAGGTGAGCTGCTCCCTGAACCCGGCCAGTTCGGCTGGAAGCTCAGCAGATTGGGGCTGGGTCTGGGGCCAGAGTCACTTAAACAGGCGCACAAGCAGCGAGCTCTGGTAGCTCTTCTCAGCGATCATGGGGGCGAACTAGCCGAATCTATTATTGTCGAGTCTTTCTCGCGTACCATTATCAAACAGCTTGAGCAAAAAGGCTTGATTGAATCTGTGGCTATCCAACCTGTGATCGAGCCAGTGGAGAATATCCTTAAACAGGACAGCCTCAACCTCTACAGCTCGCAGCAGGCTGCTGTGGACGCAATCCACAACCATGGTTTTAATAGCTATTTGCTCGACGGCGTTACCGGCAGTGGCAAGACCGAGGTCTATCTACAGTCTATCGAAAAAGTATTGCGCTACGGTCGTCAGGCCCTGGTGCTAATCCCCGAGATTAGCCTCACCCCACAGACCGAAAAACGCTTTCGCGACCGCTTTAACGTTCCCATGGTAACCCTGCATTCTGGACTATCTGACAAGCAGCGTCTCGCGGCCTGGATGCAGGCTAAGACCGGTGAGGCGGCCATCATTATGGGCACCAGATCGGCAGTATTTACGCCACTGGCAGCGCCGGGGTTAATTATTCTCGATGAAGAGCACGATCAGTCCTACAAACAGCAGGATGGCTTTCGCTACTCAGCCCGCGATCTCGCAGTGATTCGCGCACAGCAGGAGGATATTCCGATTATTCTGGGCTCGGCCACCCCCTCACTGGAGTCACTGAATAACTGTGCCAATGGCCGCTATCGGCATCTAACACTTACTAGCAGGGCCGGCGATGCAGTTCAGCCCGACTGGCAGGTGATTGACCTAAAAACCGAGCGTGCTGAATCTGGCATAGCCGCGTCCACATTGGCTGCCATTGGCGACACCATTAATAAACGACAGCAGGTGTTGGTATTTCTTAATCGTCGCGGCTATGCCCCGGCCATGCTCTGCCATCAGTGTGGTTGGACGGCAGATTGCAATCATTGTGATGCTCGGCTCACTGTGCACAGAGCTCGGGGGCGGCTAATCTGTCACCACTGCGATCATCAACAACGTATTCCCCATCAGTGCCCGAGCTGTCAGAGCCACCAACTGATTGCCGCCGGCGAGGGCACAGAGCGCAGCGAAGCCTATCTACAGCAGTGCTTTCCCGATACCAAGGTGCTGCGTGTAGATCGCGATAGCACCAGACGCAAAGGCGCCATGCAGCAGGTATTTGACACAGCGGACAGCGGCGAGCCCTGCATATTGCTGGGCACCCAGATGCTGGCCAAGGGGCATCACTTTGCCAACGTCACATTAGTCGCGGTTCTGGATGCCGATAGCGGCCTGTTTAGTCCGGATTTTCGCGGTCATGAGCGCACCGGACAGCTGCTTACCCAGGTGGCTGGCCGCAGTGGTCGAGGCAAGATTCGAGGAAGAGTATTGATTCAAACTCACCAGCCCCAGCACCCACTGCTGGAGCTACTGATGCATCAGGGCTATGGCCAGTTTGCCTCACAAATAATGTCTCAGCGCCAATTGAGTCAGCTGCCCCCCTTCCGACATTTGGCGATAATACGCGCCGAAGCTCAACAGGCCGCAGATGCAGAACGTTTTTTACAGCTGGTTCGTCAACTGGCAGAAACCATAGCCGCACCCAGCCCGGACCTATCCTATCTTGGACCTCTGCCAGCCATGATGGAAAAGCGCGCCGGACGCTTTCGCTATCTGCTGCAGGTGGAGGCCGAACAACGTCCAGCCCTGCAGACACTGCTGTCGCAGCTGGCAACGCAACTGGAATCTCACAGAGATAGCCGCCGAGTGCGCTGGTCCATTGATGTGGACCCTCAAGAGCTATAAAAACCTGCCATTAGCGAGGATATTATTTGGTAACCGCCCGCGCCTTAACCTACAATTGTCGACTATCGGAACAAGGGCAACCCATGGCAAGCAACTATCCAAGAAAATCTGCTACACGCTCAACGCAGAATAAATCTGCGGGCTCATCCTCTGCGCCGGCATTTTTTGCCGGTCTGCTGGTGGGCGCACTGAGCATGTATCTTATGCCCATGGTTTTTGACGGTAAAATACCCGATACCAAAGCCATTACCAAGGCTGCGGAAAAGGTCGAAATACCAGACGTTGAATTTAGCTTCCACGATATGCTGAAAGAATCAGAAATTGTGATTCCCGACGATGCGCAAACCAAGGAACGCGCAACAGACCGTAAAAACTACAGCTACTCTCTGCAAGTCGGCTCATTTAGAAATCAAGCGGATGCAGAGGGTTTACGCGTCAAGCTGCTGCTACTTAACCTGACCGCCAGCGTGGAAACCTCTGGTGCCGGCACTGGTGATATCTGGCACAGGGTTCTGGTCGGCCCCTTTGCTAACACCTCCAAAACTGCGGCAGCGCGAGCCAAACTCTCACAAAATGATATAGATAGCCTGCTGGTTAAGCGCAAGCTCTAGAGATAGGCATCGTATTCCATCAGCGTGACCCGGCTGTCAAACTCCTGTTTCTCCATACGCTTGCTCTGCGCGTAGTTTCTCTGAAGCTCAGGGCCCAGAGCATCGCGAATAAACTCTGACTGCTCAAACGCCTTGATAGCATCATTCCAAAAATGCGGCAGCACAGGCTCAACCTCGCCAGCATCTCCCTCTACAGGCGCTGGTGCCGAGAGTTTGTTTTCAATGCCATAAAGAACCCCTGCCAGCATGGTAGCTACGGTCAGGTAAATATTGGCATCTGCGCCAGCGACTCGATGCTCGATTCTGATAGCGCGATGATCGCCACCGGGAATACGGATCGCCGTGGTGCGATTTTCATATCCCCAATTGGGAGCCAGCGGCGCATAGCAACCGGGCACCATGCGCCGGTAAGAATTTATATTAGGGGCAAAAATTGCCATGCTATCTGCCATATTGACCAGACAGCCAGCCACAGCCTGATTCAGTAATTCAGAGCCAGCGTCAGTGCCGTTGTTGAAAACATTATTGCCATCGGCATCTATCAGGCTAAAGTGAATATGCATACCATTGCCCACCTGATCAGCAAACGGCTTGGCCATAAATGAAGCCACCCGATCATGACTGCGAGCCACCTGGCGAATGGCGCGTTTGAGCATACTGCCCTGATCACAGGCGCGCAGAGCACAGTCCTGGTGATAGAGATTGATCTCAAACTGCGAGGGACCAAATTCGGTAATCAATGTGTCCACTGGCAGATTTTGAACCTGTGCGGCAAGGTTGATCGCATCCATAAGCGGAGCTGTATCGCGCATAGCATCTAGACCATAGGTTTGACCCCCGAGGGCTGGACTGCCATCCAACGCTCGCTGACTATGCTGCGGAGCACCAAACTGGTCGCGGTCCAGCTCAAATAAATGAAACTCCATCTCACTGGCCACCACTGGGGTCAAACCCAGCTTTGCGAAGCGCTTAAGTATATTTTCCAGAGCCACTCTGCAATCACCCAGATAGGGCGCACCACCAGTAAAGTCGCCCATGGAAACGATAATCTGGGCTGTGGGCCGAT
>JBMZST010000078.1:0-7053 GCA_049623265.1 Porticoccaceae bacterium | reverse complement strand
CCAAATTACAGGAGCGCAACGTGATTGAAATAGCGCCCCTGGCCTATATGCGCGGTCGAACTCTCAATGGTGCCTACATCATTCTCGACGAGAGCCAAAATACTACGCGCGAACAGATGAAGATGTTCCTGACGCGAATTGGCTTTGGGTCGACCGCTGTTATTACCGGCGATATGTCACAGATCGATCTTCCACGCGGAGTCAGCTCTGGCCTGGTACACGCCTGCGAGGTACTGCAGCACGTGGAGGAAATCAGCTTTACCAACTTCGAATCCCGGGATGTGGTGCGTCACCCGATCGTGCAGAGCGTAGTAGATGCCTACGATCTCTACGAAAAGAGTGCTGACCAGTAATCCCATGAGCATCTCGCTGGATATTCAGATGGCCTGCTCCTCGGAGGAGGCACCCGAGGAAGACAGTATGCGGCGCTGGGCCCGCGCGGCACTTCGCGATGAGCGAGTGGATGCCGAGCTCAGTGTGCGCATTGTCGATGAACAAGAGAGCGCAACGCTTAACCAGCAGTATCGTGGTAAAGCAGGCTCCACCAATGTCCTTTCCTTCCCCTTTGATGCCGTCACCCCAGAGCCATTGCCCATGCTGGGAGATCTGGTTATTTGCGCGCCCGTGGTGGCCCGAGAAGCCGCGGAGCAAAACAAATCAGTAGAAGCCCATTGGGCCCATATGTGCGTACATGGTGTACTGCATCTGCTGGGCTACGACCATGTTGGCGATCGCGATGCCGAAGTGATGGAAACCCTAGAAACCAATATTTTACTGGGCCTGGGGTTTCCCGCGCCCTATTTTCTCCCCGATAGCAGTGAAGAAGTATAATGAACGACGAGACATCGAGTAATAATCAGGATAACTCCCTGCTGAAAAAAATTGGCAAGGCATTCTCCGGCACGCCCAGCAATAGCGATGAAGTCGCAGATATGCTGCGCAGTGCTGAGAATGAGGCGATCATTGATGCCAGTGCCCTGCAAATTATGGAGGGGGCGCTCAAGGTCTCTGACTTGCAGGCCCGAGAGATTATGATCCCCAGATCACAGATGCAGGTGATCGAGGAGGACTTTAGTCTCGAGCAGATACTGGAGCTGGTGATTCAGTCTCAGCACTCCCGCTTTCCTGTGGTGGGCGAATCGTCCGATGATGTTCTGGGTATTCTTCTGGCCAAGGAGCTGCTGCCCCTGGTGCTGTCGGGCAAAGAGAGCTTCGACCTTAAGAGCCTGCTGCGCCCCGCCACTATTATTCCCGAGAGCAAACGCCTGAATATACTGCTGCAAGAGTTCAGAGAGCAGCGCTACCATATGGCCATAGTGGTCGATGAATATGGCGGTGTCTCGGGCCTATTGACCATTGAGGATGTCTTGGAGGAGATCGTCGGCGAAATTGAAGATGAAACCGATGAGCACGAGGCGGAGCAAATTCGTCAGCTAGGTGACAACCTCTACAGCGTCGAAGCGATTACCGAAATCGACGATTTTAATGAATACTTTGATATTGGCTTTTCCGATGACGAGTTTGATACTGTCGGCGGCCTGGTAGTCCACGCGTTTGGGCACCTGCCGAAAATCGGTGAATCTGTCAGCATAGAGAACTTTAGCTTTAAAGTGATCGACGGCGACAACCGCAAGGTCAATAGTCTCGAAGTCAGCAAAACCTCCCCCTGACCGCTCGCCGATCATGCGCCTGAGTCGGGGACAAAACTTTCTGCTGCTGTTTGCCTCCGGCGCACTCATGCCGCTGGCTCTGGCTCCATTGTCTATCTGGCCCATAGGCATTGTCAGCATGGCGGCGCTATTTTGGGCGCTGCAAAATCAGACTATGAAACAGGCTTATATCAAGGCCAGTATTTTTGGTTTTGGCTTGTTTTTTGCCGGTGTTAGCTGGGTTTATATCAGCATCCATGACCACGGCTATATAGCAGCGCCATTCGCCCTGCTGGGCACCAGCCTATTCTGTTTATTGCTTGCTCTGGTTTTCGCGGCCCCCTTTGCCCTCAGCGCCCTGATGCCGCAGTCGCCCCGGGCCTTTATCTATGGGCTACCCGCCCTGTGGGTGCTCAGCGAATGGTTGCGCGGCTGGCTTTTGACCGGCTTTCCCTGGCTCTACATTGGGTACAGTCATACAGACACCTGGCTCAACGGTTGGGCGCCCCTGGGTGGCGTGCTGTTGTTGAGCTACTTCAGTGCACTGACAGCAACGGTGGCGACTCAGCTACTATCCAGGACTCAGCGGCAATCCAGTGTCTTTATTGCCTTTGGTCTGGTGGTAGCCATAGCGTTGGCGGGCTATGGTCTGGGCAAAGTTGACTGGACTCAACCCAGGGGAACAGATCTCTCTGTGGTACTGATACAGCCCAATGTAGAGCAAGAGGACAGATGGTCACTGGCAGAGCAAGATGGCATCTTAGATCGACTCATGACCCAGACCGAACCCCATTGGGGCGCAGATATTATTATCTGGCCCGAGGGAGCAATTCCGGCCCTACCGCGGCAGGTGCTGGACTATTTGCTGGAGGTGGATGCCCGAGCGAAAGTGAACCAAACAGCACTTTTAACCGGTATACCTACCCAGGATGCTCAGAGTCGCCGCTACTACAACTCGATGTTAGCGCTGGGTGACTCCAGAGGGCAGTACGACAAAACCAGATTGGTTCCCTTTGGCGAATATGTGCCGCTTGAGCGGTTGTTGCGGGGAGTTAACCGGTTTTTTGATCTGCCCATGTCGTCGTTTTCCCTGGGCGCCCCCGAGCAGCCGTTGCTGACCGCTAAAGGAGAGCAAATTGCCACGGCCATTTGCTACGAGATCGCCTACCCCAATTTGGTAGCGAAAACAGCAGCCTCAGCCACATTAATATTGACGGTGAGCAATGATGCCTGGTTTGGGCGCTCTATGGCACCTCAGCAGCATATGCAAATGGCCCGAATGCGTGCTATTGAAAACGCCAAGCCGCTGATTCGTGGCACCAATAATGGAGTGACTGCGCTGGTTAACTACCGGGGTCAGATAGTCCAGCAGCTCGATCAGTTCACCACCGCAGAGTTAAGCGGCGTGGTTGAACCAAGAGCCGGGGCCACTCCATTTGCACAGTTTGGCAGCTGGCCTGTGGTGATAGCTGCAATGATTATTTGCGGCGGCCTGATTGTTGGCCGTCGACGCGAAAAAAACTAAGAGGAGTATTGATTATGAACAGAACAGTTTTTAACCGCCTATTGGTGTTGTTAGGCCTACTGCTATCTACAGCCCTCGGCGCTCTCGAAGTGGGCGACCAGGCGCCACCTTTCTCTCTGCAGGCGACCGATGGTAAGACGTACAGCCTGGAACAGTTTCACAACAAGCAGGCGATTGTCATCGCCTGGTACCCCAAGGCCTTCACCAGCGGCTGCACCATCGAATGCAAATCTCTGGCGCAGAACGGCCACCTGCTCAAACGCCTGGATGTCACCTACTTTATGGCCAGCGTTGACGCCCTGGAAGACAACCAGGCCTTCGCCGAAGAAAATGGAGCTGATTTCCCGTTGCTAAGTGACCCCAGTAAAAAAGTTGCTGAGGCCTACGATGTTCTGGCCTTTTACGGGGTGCCCAAGCGCCATACCATTTACATCGGCAAAGACGGCAAGATTCTGTATGTCGATCGTAATATCAATGCTGCCACCTCGGCGGAAGATATGGCTGCCAAGCTAGAAGAGCTGGGTATTCCTGCGCGTCAAGCAAGTTAGATCAAAGAGACAGGTCAGCTAAGCCAATCTGTCGACCCAAGCCAGTCTAACCGCTGTTAGACTGGCTCCACTTCCCCTATAATTCGCGGCTAATAGACCAACCCTATAAGCAGTGAGTTTCATGAGCATCGAACAGCAATACGATCCCGCAAGCATTGAACGGGATGCGCAAGAATATTGGACTACACACCAGACCTTTGAGGTCAGCGAAGACCAGAACAAAGAAAAGTTTTACTGCCTGGCTATGTTCCCCTACCCCAGCGGCAAACTGCATATGGGTCATGTGCGCAACTACACTATTACGGATGTGATCGCGCGCTATCAGCGTATGCAGGGCAAGAACGTATTGCATCCGATGGGCTGGGATGCCTTTGGCCTGCCGGCAGAAAATGCAGCGATCCAGAACAAAACCGCCCCCGCAAAATGGACCCATGAAAATATCGCCTACATGAAGTCCCAGCTGAAATCCCTCGGCTTTGGCATCGACTGGTCTCGGGAGCTGGCCACCTGCGATCCGGACTACTACAAGTGGGAACAGTGGTTCTTCACCAAGCTCTATGAAAAGGGGCTGGTGTATAAAAAGATGTCCACCGTCAACTGGGACCCAGTAGATCAGACTGTACTGGCCAATGAACAGGTGATCGATGGCTGCGGCTGGCGCTCCGGCGCCCCGGTGGAGCGCAAGGAAATTCCCCAGTGGTTTATCCGTATCACCGACTATGCCGAACAGCTGTTGAAAGATCTCGATGATCTGGAGCACTGGCCGGAACAGGTCAAGACCATGCAGCGCAACTGGATTGGCAAGAGCCGCGGTGTCACCATGACCTTTGACCTCAGCGCGCCAGTGGCTGAGTATCAGGGCTTTGAGGTCTACACCACCAGGCCGGATACACTGATGGGTGTAACCTACCTCACCCTGGCTACCCAGCACCCCATCGCCCTGGAAGTGGCAAAAGACAATCCGGCACTGGCCGAATTTATTCGCGATTGCCAGACACAGCAGGTGACCGAAGCCGAAATGGCCACCATGGAAAAGCGCGGCATGGATACCGGTATCACTGCGGTGCATCCGCTGACCGGCAACACTGTTCCGGTCTGGGTCGGTAACTATGTGCTGATGGACTATGGCTCGGGCGCTGTGATGGCAGTCCCAGCCCACGATCAGCGGGACTATGAATTTGCCAAAAAATACCAGCTGGAAATCAAGCAGGTGATTCAGCCAGCTGGGGATGAAGACTGTGATATCAGCAGCCAGGCTTTTGTCGACAAAGGCCTGCTCATCAATTCCGGTCAATTCGACGGCCTCGATTTCAATGGCGCTTTCGATGCCATTGCCACAGCCCTTGAAGCGGCAAACCAGGGCTCTATCACTACCAACTACCGCCTGCGCGACTGGGGTGTTAGCCGCCAGCGCTACTGGGGTTCACCCATTCCTATGTACAACCTGGCCGAGGGTGGCGAGATTCCCGTACCGCTGGACAAGCTGCCCATTGAGTTGCCTACGGATGTGGAGATGGACGGTATCCAATCACCTATCAAGGCTGATCCGGAGTGGCGTAAGGACCAGTTGAACGGGCAAGCTGTGGAGCGAGAGACCGATACCTTTGACACCTTTATGGAGTCATCCTGGTACCACGCCCGATTTACCTGCCCTGATCTGGAGAGCGCCATGCTCGACCCGCAGCGGGCCAACTACTGGCTGCCAGTTGACCAGTATGTGGGTGGTATCGAGCACGCCATTCTGCACCTGCTCTATGCCCGCTTCTATCACAAGCTGTTGCGTGACGAAGGGCTGGTAGAGAGCAGTGAACCCTTCAAGAGCCTGCTCTGCCAGGGCATGGTACTGGCGGAATCCTTCTACAAAGAAGTGGATGGCCGCAAGCAGTGGCTGTCACCACTGGATGTTACTGTAGAGCAAGATGACAAGGGCCGCACAGTGAAGGCCACTGAAACTGCCACCGGCGACGAAGTACAGAGCGGCGGTGTGACCAAGATGTCGAAGTCGAAAAATAATGGTGTGGATCCCCAGACCGCTATCGACAAACACGGTGCCGACACAGTGCGCCTGTTCACCATGTTTGCCGCGCCACCGGAGCAGACCCTGGAGTGGAGTGACGATGGCGTTTCCGGCGCCCACCGCTTCCTGCGCAAGCTATGGACCATGGTACACAGCCATATTCAGCAGGGGGCTGAAGTGCAACTGGATACCACTGCCCTCAGCGAGGGACAGAAAGACCTGCGCCGCAAGACCCACGAGACCATCAACAAGGTCAATGACGACTACGGTCGTCGCAACACCTTTAACACGGCTATTGCTGCGGTTATGGAGCTGCTCAATGAGGTGGGTAAGCTAAGCGGTAACGAACCCCAGACTCAGGCTGTTCGCCATGAGGCACTCAGCAGTGCCGTATTGCTGTTATCACCTATTGCTCCCCATATTTGCCACAGTTTGTGGCATCTGCTGGGCAACAGCGATGCCGTCGCCAATGCTGCCTGGCCCGAGCTAGACGAGTCCGCACTGGTGCGCAGCTCCATCGAGATGGTGGTTCAGGTCAATGGCAAGGTTCGCGGTAAGATTCAGGTGGCCGCGGATGCGCCCAAAGATAGGGTGGAGGCCATGGCGCTAGAGGACAGCAATGTGCAGCGATTCACCGAAGGAGTTACTGTCCGTAAAATCATTGTGGTTCCCGGACGATTGGTTAACATAGTAGCCAACTAGTCGGAGCCAGCTGAGAGGACCCACTGCGATGATCAAGAACCTACTATTAGCCCTTGCTGTGCTGTTGATATCCTCCTGCGGCTGGCAACTTCGCAATGCTCAGATAGTGCCTGAAACCCTGGGGAGCCTACACCTGTCGGCAAAGGACCCCCACAGTGAGCTAGTCAGAGAGCTGGCCCGCTCGCTCAATCTGTACGGTGTTGAGGTTGCCACCAGCGTCGCCGATGCACGTTACTCTGTGGTTATTGTGGACTTCAGGCGCTCAAGGCGCACCAGTACTGTTAATGCCAGCGCCCGGGTTGCAGAATACCAGCTCAACGAAGAAGTCGACTTCTTAATCGTCAATGCCGAGGGTTCCCAGCTGGTTCCCCTATCCACGGCCTCGGTGGAGCGAGTCTACGAGTTTAACGAGCAGGACGTGCTGTCCTCAGATAATGAGGAACGTATGGTGATAGCCGCCATGCGCGCAGAGGTTGTGCGTCAGATTCTCAATCGTCTCCGCCTGCTGCCTACTGACGACGATCCAGCAGCTGTAACGCAGGCCGAGACAGCGCAGACTGTCCAGGGACCGCAGTGAAAATAAAACCAGAGCAGCTGGCCAGCCATCTGCAA
>JBMZST010000077.1:0-7055 GCA_049623265.1 Porticoccaceae bacterium | reverse complement strand
ACCTCTTCAAGGGCGTTGATAACAATGTCTTTTAGGGCTTGCGTCATAGCAATTAGTTACTCGTATAAATGATGTTGTTGAATATAATCGACCACCGCATCTGGGGTCATAAACTGGATATTTTCACCCTCGGCTACTTTGCGCCTTATCTCTGTGGATGACAGATCCAGCATGGTTAGGTTACAAAAGTAGATATAGCCAGCTGCTGCTGTATGCAAAAGGTCCAAATCCTCACAGCGGTGGTTGCTGATCCAGTTTGCCACCGGACCAGATTGGGGCAGCGGGCAATCCGGCCTCGAGGACACCACAATGTGGCAGTGATCCAGCAGTTCTTGCCAGCGCTGCCAGCTATCAATGTTGGCCACGGCGTCCATCCCCAGACAAAAAAACAATGGCTGTTCAGCGCCAATTTGCCGCCGTACCTCAGCCAGGGTATCAATACTGTAGCTGGGCTCAGCTCGCTGAAGCTCTAAATCATCGGCCACCAGTAAAGACTGATTGGCAAGAGCTGCGCTCAGCATCTCAAGTCGTTGTTCAGCACTGGCCTGAGGTACACCGCGGTGGGGTGGAAAGGCACAGGGCAGCATACGCAAATTGTCTACCTGCAGCAGCTCTGCAAGTTCTGTTGCTATTCTCAGGTGGCCTGTATGCACCGGATTAAAGGTGCCGCCAAACAGAGCCACTGCCATGCTATTGCCGCACCTGTCCATCGCCAAAGACCACCCATTTCTGGCTGGTCAGGCCCTCCAGGCCCACGGGACCGCGAGCGTGGATTTTATCGGTGGAAATACCTATTTCGGCGCCCAAACCGTATTCAAAGCCATCGGCAAAACGGGTCGATGCATTAATCATCACTGAACTGGAATCTACCTCGGCGATAAAACGCCGCCCGCGATTAAAATCCTCGGTGACAATGGATTCGGTGTGCTGAGAGCTGTAGCGATTAATATGGGCAATGGCCTCATCGAGACCGGCAACAATCTTTATAGACAGCACAGGTGCCAGATATTCTTGGCTCCAGTCCTCCTCGGTGGCTCGCAATATATTGCTGTCAATGGCTTGGGCTTTGTCGCAGCCGCGCAGTTCAACGCCTTTTTCGCTGAAAATCACACTCAGTTCCGACAGCACAGCTGCTGCCACTGGCTCGGCAATTAACAGAGACTCCATAGCGTTGCATACCCCGTAGCGATGAGTCTTTGCGTTGTCGGCAATAGCGATGGCTTTTTTCAGGTCGGCACGATCGTCGATATAGACATGGCAATTGCCATCCAGATGCTTAATCACAGGCACCCGCGCCTCTGCACTAATACGCTCGATCAGACGCTTGCCGCCGCGGGGGACTATGACGTCCACAGCATCTGTCATGGTAATCAACTCGCCCACCGCATCGCGATCCGTGGTGTTGATCACCTGAACTGCAGCTTCTGGTAGCTCTGCGGCCAGCAAACCAGCCGAAATACAGTTGGCTATGGCGCGATTGGAGTTAATTGCCTCACTGCCGCCGCGCAATATGGTGGCATTGCCAGACTTTAGGCACAGGCTGGCTGCATCCACGGTCACATTGGGACGGGACTCGTAAATAATGCCCACAACACCCAGAGGCACGCGCATCTGCCCCAGCTGGATACCACTGGGCCTGTAGCCCAAATCGGTAACTTCCCCTACCGGATCTTTCAGTGCAGCCACCTGATGCAGTCCCTCAATCATAGCGCTGATGCGTTCATCATTGAGCTCGAGTCGATCCAGAAGCGCTGCATCCAGGCCTTTAAGGCGCCCATTTTCCATATCCAGGGCATTGGCGGCTAAAAGCTCAGATCGGCTGCTATCCAGGCTGTCAGCTATGGCCAGCAGCGCATTATTTTTGAGGGCAGAGCCTGCGCGGGCCAGCACACGGGATGATTCGCGAGCGGCAGCGCCAACAGACTGCATATAGGTTTTGATATCCATGACGTCGATTTAATTACATGACAAAATTCTAAAGGCGCCATTATACGGGTAGCCCCGACATAATGCCCTATTTTTGGGGCGCTGCAGCCAATTTGTGGCTGGTCTGCGTATAACAGCATAAAATTTTGCTAAAAGGCTGTGCTGTGCAAGAGACGCTCTCAATATTGAACGCCTACCGGCCCTGGCTGGTACTCAGCGGTGCGGGTGTCAGTGCGGAGTCCGGGGTGCCCACGTACCGCAATAAGCAAGGTGATTGGCAGCGGCTACCGCCGGTAACTCACCAGGAGTTTATGGCTAACTATCAGGCGCGCCAGCGCTTCTGGGCGCGCAATATGGTGGGCTGGCGATTTATGCAGGGGGCCAAGCCCAATGCTGCCCACGGCGCATTGGTTGAGTTACAAAAGCAGGGCCTGGTGTCGCTGATTGTGACGCAAAATGTCGATGGTCTGCACCAGCGGGCCGGTAGCCAACAGGTCGTAGATCTGCATGGTCGCGTGGATAGGGTTTCCTGTATGGATTGCGGGCTTAAATTTCCCCGTGGTCCGCTGCAGGTCTGGCTAGAGACAAATAACCCAGACTATGCTCGCCTATCCGGTGCCATTGCACCAGATGGGGACGCGGATATTGACCAGCTCGATTACAGCCAGCTTGTGGTGCCGGACTGTGAGCACTGCGGAGGCATACTTAAACCAGATGCGGTTTTTTATGGCGACTCAGTGCCCAGAGAGACAGTGACCAGAGCAGAGAGCGCTATGCACCAGGCTCAGGGACTATTGGTGGTTGGCTCTTCGCTGATGGTGTATTCGGGCTATCGTTTCTGTCGCTGGGCACAGCAACAGGGCAAGCCCATAGTACTGTTAAACCAGGGTGTCACCAGAGCTGATGACCTGGCTACAGTAAAAGATGAGAATGCCTGTGGCTTGGTGCTAAACAACTGGTTGGCACAAAGCGATGTATGATCTTTTATCTGGGTTTCAGTGAAAGTAAGTAGTCACTAGCGTTTGAGCTGATTATCAACTAATTGGGCCAGCGCTTTAATATGAGCCGGATCATCGTTTAAGCAGGGGATATAGTGGAACTCCTCGCCACCAGCCTCGATAAAGCTCTCACGACCCTCCATATTAATCTCCTCGATGGTCTCAAGGCAGTCTGAGGAAAATCCTGGGCAGATCACGGCGATATGTTTAACGCCCTCATTGGGAAGAGCTTCCAAAGTCTTGTCGGTATAGGGTTGCAGCCAGGGCTCGCGACCAAAGCGCGACTGAAACGTAGTCATTACAGCATCTTCATCCAGACCTAAGTTCTCCCGTACTAGCCTAGTCGTCTGGTGACAGTAGCAGTGGTAGGGATCACCTTTTTTCAGATAGCGCTCGGGAGTGCCATGATAGGAAAACAGTAGCTTATCGGGCTGTCCATGGGCTTTGATATGGCTTTTGATACTGCTGCACAGTGCATCTATATAGCCTTTGGACTGTTGATAGCCACTGATAAAATGCAGTTCTGGAACCCAGCGCAGTTTGGTGAGAGTGCTGGCCACTGCATCGAAGGTGGAGCCTGTTGTAGCGCCAGAGTATTGGGGGTACAGAGGAAGGACCGTAATATGGCGCACATTCATCTCAGTCAGCGTCTGAATTGCCGACTCAATAGAGGGGTTGCCATAGCGCATACCTAGTACCACAGGCACCTCATCGCCGTATTTTTTGGCGATTATTTTTTGCACACCATCGACTTGAGCCTGGCTGTAAACCAGCAGGGGAGAGCCTCCTTCAGTCCAGACCGAGCGATACAACTTAGCTGAGCGCCGCGGCCTGATACGCAGAATAATCAGGTTGAGAATCATCCACCACAGTAAGCGTGGCACCTCGACAACACGGGGATCACTGAGAAATTCTTTTAGATAGCGTCGCAGTTCAGGGGTCTGCGGTGCATCAGGCGTACCCAGATTACAGAGAATCACGCCCCGTCGTGGTGAAGGTCCTCTGTGGTCGTAGTCGGTCTGGCCCTGGTACTGCATTCTGTTGCTCCTGTGAAAATTGCGGCTTAGCACTTTAGACCCAGACCATACGCCAAGCACATGACAAGGCCAAATAAAAATGCGGGGCTGGAGCCCAAAACTGCTCCAGTATACGGTACCTGTGATTTTCAAGATGACCCAGAGTTTAAATGCTGACCCCCAACCTCTGTAGCGCTATAATGCGCCGCTTTTACTCACAGTGAACTGAGATTAAGAATAACCCATGAGTCAATCTGCTTCAGATCGCCGCACCTTCGCCATTATCTCGCACCCGGATGCGGGTAAAACCACGATCACCGAAAAACTATTGCTGCTCGGTAATCTGATTCAGGTAGCGGGTACGGTGAAGGGACGCAAAAGTGATCGTCACGCTACCTCTGACTGGATGGCTATGGAGAAAGAGCGGGGCATCTCGGTCACCTCGTCGGTGATGCAGTTCCCCTATAACGGCTGCATGGTCAATCTGTTGGATACGCCGGGTCACGAGGATTTCTCTGAGGATACCTACCGCACCCTCACGGCTGTGGACTCTTCGCTGATGGTAATTGATGGCGCCAAGGGAGTGGAGGATCGCACCATTAAACTGATGGATGTCTGTCGTCTAAGAGATACGCCGATCCTTTCTTTTGTCAATAAAATGGATCGGGATATCCGCGACCCGATCGAACTGCTCGATGAAATTGAGGATGTATTGAAAATTAAGGCGGCACCCATCAATTGGCCGATTGGTATGGGTCGAGGGTTCCGCGGCGTGTATAACTTTTACACAGATACCATTCATGTCTATGTGCAGGGCAAGGGCCACACACTGATGGATGATATTCAGGTTCAAGGTCTGGAGTCGCCTGAGGCCATAGAGGCGCTGGGTGACTATGCGGATGATGTGTTAGAGGAGCTTGAGCTGGTCAAAGGAGCCACCCATCTGTTCGATATGGATGAGTTTCTCGCCGGTCGTCTGGCGCCGGTGTTTTTTGGCACAGCGCTGGGCAACTTTGGTATCCGCGAAATGCTGGATGACTTTGTGCGCTGGGCCCCAGCGCCACAACCACGTCAGACGTTGGATCGCCAAGTGGTGGCTTCAGAGGATAAATTTAGCGGTTTTGTGTTTAAGATTCAGGCCAATATGGACCCCAAGCACAGAGACCGCATCGCCTTTATGCGCATCTGCTCGGGCAAATATACCAAGGGCATGAAAATGAAGCATGTGCGCACGGGTAAAGATGTGCGGGTATCCGATGCCTTTAGTTTTAAGGCCGGTGAGCGCATTTCGGTGGAGGAAGCTGTGGCCGGCGATATTATTGGCCTGCACAACCATGGTTCAATCCAGATCGGTGATACCTTTACCGAGGGCGAGGCTCTGAAATTTAGCGGTATCCCGCATTTCGCGCCAGAGCTGTTTAGACGTATTCGCCTCAAGGACCCACTTAAAGCCAAACAGCTGCAAAATGGCATTCGCCAGCTGTCAGAAGAGGGCAGTACCCAGGTTTTTTTCCCTTTTCGCAATAACGATATTATTGTCGGCGCCGTGGGCCAACTGCAGTTTGATGTGGTGGCTTACCGCCTCAAAGAGGAGTACGGCGTCGAAGCGATCTATGAGCCAGTCAATGTGCATACAGCGCGCTGGACCGAATCTGATGACGCCAAAACCCTGGAGGCTTTCCGCATTAAGGCGGAAGAGAATCTGGCCATGGATGGGGGTGGCCACCTAACCTATTTGGCCCCCACCAGAGTCAACCTGTCCCTGGCTGAGGAGCGCCATCCAGATATCCAGTTTAGGGCGACCAGAGAGCACTAGCTTGTCCTTGGCCTGGACTCCAGAATAATTAAAACCATAGAACAATACAGATAAGAGCGGTTGCAGCTATGAGTAGAGAAGTGATCCCTGTCTCTCAGGAACAGGTACCAGAGCATTTGCGCACAAATCGCAGCGCCTTTACGCGCTGGTTTGGGCGAACATTCTACCGCGCCATAGGGTGGAATTTAGAGGGCTCAATTACTGATGCCGAACGGGTGATGGTGGTGGCGGCACCTCACACCTCCAATTGGGATTTTGTGTTTGGTATTAGCGTGATCCTGGGTATCAATGCACGGGTGCGCTGGCTGGGCAAACATACTATTTTTAAATTCGGCGTTACCTGGTTTTTCCGCTGGCTCGGGGGCATACCGGTCAACCGCGAACAGCCCGATGCCGTCATGGGTTATGTGGACGACGCGGTGGCCAGAGACAATGGCCTGATTCTGGTGGTGGCACCGGAGGGGACGCGAAAAAAAGCAGAAAAATGGAAGACCGGCTTTTTGCGTATTGCCCACAAAAATAACTGCGTTATTCAACTGGGTGCACTGGATTTTGGTAACAAACGTATAGTGTTGGGCCCTGTGTTTGAGCCCACAGGTGACAATGAAGCCGATATAGCCGCAATTATTGCGTATTATCAGCAGTTCTCCGGCAAATATCCGGACCAATTTTAAGGCAGAGAGCCAGCCACAAAGGGATGTAAAGCATGAGCCATAAGCCGATGGTTGTGTCCGAACAGCAGTGCCCAGAGCACCTGCGTGCTAATCGCAGTGCCTTTGCTCAATGGTTTGGTCGCTCGGTCCTCAGGCTGTTTGGCTGGCGCGTAGAGGGGCAGATACCCAACCTGGAGCGGGTGTTGATTATAGGTGCGCCCCATACCTCAAACTGGGATTTCGTTTACGCTATGGCCACTATACTTGGCCTCAATATCCGCCTGCACTGGTTAGCCAAACATACTATTTTTAAGCCTGGTGTGCGCTGGTTTATGGAATGGCTGGGCGGTATTCCAGTCAATCGTTCCAAGCCACAGGATGTGGTTGCCAATGTGGCCAGTCTGGTAAAGCGTGAAAAAGGCATAGTGATTGGTTTGGCTCCGGAAGGCACCCGCAAACGAGTCGACAAATGGAAAAACGGCTTTTTGCGCATGGCCGAGGCCACGGGCTGCACCATATTTATGATCGGCATGGATTTTGCCGGCAAGCGCGTTGTACTGGGTGATACCTTCGAGCCCACAGGGGATCACGACGCCGATCTGGCAGCCATTATGGCCCACTACAAACGCTATAACGGCAAATTTCC
>JBMZST010000076.1:0-7080 GCA_049623265.1 Porticoccaceae bacterium | reverse complement strand
GCAGCTGCATTTCAACGGCCAGTGTTTCGCCGTCTAAATCTGCACAGATAGCCAGGGCACTGTCGATGACCGCGGCAATTTTGACTGGCACGGCGCCGGCTAGACCCAGTAACAGCGACAGCTGTTGGTCAGAAAAACTTCCGGGAACACTGAGAATAAGGCTGTCTGGTGAGCCAGCTGACTCCACCAACTGTTTCATCTGGGCGAAAGCAATATCGGCATGGTGTCGCGCCCAGCGCTGTTTACTGGGCAGTGCCAGCTGGTTAAATTGTCGCCAGTACTGGTTGTAACTGTGCTGGGGCTGTTGCCAGGCGACCGCGCGGGCGCTGTCTCCGGTTTCTATGCCAGTGGCCGTGAGCTGAGCAAAGCCTGGCTCCCTGTGCAGAGAGCCGTCTTCTGTCTGGATCAGCAGATTTTGGTCGTTAAGCTCGAGTACGGCGACAGTCATAATTAGTTAGAGGCCTTTAGAAAGCGCAGTAGTTTGTTCTCACAGTAGGCCTGGGAATCAAGCACTAGTCGCTCTTGCACCAGCTGTAGCTGATGCATAAAGAACATCACCACCATACTGATTAGCAGGGCGATAAAAGTGGAGTTAAAGGCTACCCCTAGGCTGCTGGTGACGCCGGCAATATTGCCTTCCATCGCCTCATGGGCCTGGCCCAGCGCGGCGCCAATCCCGCGCACTGTGCCGATAAAACCTATGGAGGGAATGGCCCAGGTGATATAGCGCACCATGGAGAGTTCGGAATCCAGGCGGTCATTCTCTGTATCACAGACATTGGACACGGCTTCAGTCGCAAACTGCACACTGTTGGTGACCTGAAATCTGGTCAGCGCTGTCTGCAGTGTGCGGGGCAATAGATAGTTGCGCTGATCTTCGGGCAGGGCCTGCAGTGGCCGCGCCAGCTGCCCGGCATCGTCTGGCAGCACGCGAGAGCCCTCGGCAATAGATACCAGGGGCAGCTCCAGCATATGTTTTTCGCGGATGCTGGTGCGGGTTTTGTAGCCCATAATGGCCAGTGCCCAGAACATCAGAATAAAACAGGACTCCTGTTCTATATCTTTAACCACAATAAAAAAGGATCGCGGCACCATATATTCTTCACCTGCTGCGGCCATTTCAGCATGACGGCGGATGGTGCTGTCGGCATTGGGACGCACTACGGTCACGTAAATGGTGTGAATAATAATAACCGATAGCAGCAGGGCCACTAGCTGAAAAAACATTTCGTTGGTTGCGCGATGGGTTGGACTGTTCATGGTGCTATTCCTGTATCTTTGTCGCTTATATATCTGAGGGAAGAGGCACCGGAAAATCCTCGGATATCTCTTCGCCGGGTTTAAAATCGTCGTCCCCAGGGGTGGAGGGGGTAGAGGAGGTGGAAGCGGCAGATTTTTGCTCTGTCTGATTATCTTCGGCACCCTCTGCTGCACCGTTATCAATATTGCTGACAGCTGTTTCACTGGAGTCTGTGCCCGCCTCGGGTTGCTGGGCTGCGGCAACCATGGGCAGTAGTATCAGCAGCATGACCAAGCGAGGTAAGCTATCTGTAAATTTCATGGTTTGGCTCCAGGTCTGTCCACGTAACGGGCAATTCTAAAGCCTACATCCAGTCTGCCGTCAGTGCCAGCGTCGCGATAGCTCAGGCGCAGTTCGGTGCGTGACCCCAGGGCCCAGCTGGCGCCGCGAATGACATGGCGGTTTCCGCTCTGGGGTCCGCGCGGGTCGATCAGGGGCTCGCCGCGATGGGGCCTGATATCGTAGTAGTCGTTGACCCATTCTGCGACATTGCCACTCATATTGTAGAGGCCTTTGCTGTTGGGCTTGAAGCTGCCAGTATCTGCGGAGACAGCATAATTATCGTTGTAGTTGGCAATGGTGAAGTTGAGGAATCTTGAGGCGCTCTGGTCGGCATAATTATCTGCAATCTGTAGTGGCGGATAGAGATTGCTGTTCCAGGGGAAAACTCTGGCATTGCCCGCTGTGTCGATTTTAGCCGCCCAGGCCCACTCGGCTTCCGTAGGCAGGCGATAGCCATGGGAGTCCCAGTTAAACCCACTAACTACGCCGTCGGCCTCCTGATAGAAGGGGGGCAGGCCCTCTTGGCGGCTGAGCCAGTTGCAGTAGAGCGCTGCCTGCTCCCAGGACACCTTAGCCACTGGCTGGTTGTTCATATCCAGAGACTGGCCTTTGATCGCGGTGGAGCTGTGTTCCTGCCAGCGACGAAATTCCATATTGCTAACTTCTTTGAGTCCGAGATAAAAAGGCCGCTGCAAACCCACTTTGCGCTCGGCTTCGTTGGCGCGTCGCCCGGGCTGGCGACGGGGAGCACCCAGGGAGAAGGTTTGGTTGGGGCGGAATAGTTTTAGCTCTGAGCCGACAAAGCTTTTAATCCGCGGTGGGCGCGAGGCCCAGTAGGCTTCTTCCAGTGTAAGCAACTTGATACTCAGGGCCTGCTCGATACCTGGTCTGGGGGTTACGGTCAGGGATTTTGACTCGTAGCCGGCCTTTTGCACGGTCAATGTGTGGGGCTTGGCATTCAGAGACAGGGTGCGGCTGCCCCTGCCTTTTGCCTGATTATCCACCAGTATCTGGGCATCGTTGGGGCTGACGGTAAGGGCAATGCTTCCTATATTAGGTTTAAGGCTAACATTGACTGCGGTGGTTGCTTCGGGTTCTAGGCGAGCTGATCTGGTGGCCTTGAGATACCCCTCCAGAAATAGCTCGATGCCGTATTTTTTAAAGGGCGCCATGGCCATCTCTAGAGGCGTGGTGCCGATAAACTGGTTATCTACGGTGACATTGGCTCCCGAAGGTGTGCTGTTAACCGCCAACAGGCCGTCGGATACAATCAGCTTAATAGGTGGATGCTCGGCGCTGGTGCCGGCCTTGACCGTTATTTGCCGATTGTAGGTTTTGTAGCCATTGAGTTGCAGGCGCAAATCAGTGCCGGTTTCCAGCACCTCGGTGGTCAGCGGCGTCTGGCCAATCAATCGGTCGTCTATATACAGGTCTGCACCAGAGGGCTCTGAGGTAAAGCGCTTTTCGCCCCAGGCGGGCAGCAGGGCGATATGCATAGACTGGGTGGTGCCCAGTCCGGCGATATCTATTTCCTGTTGCAGTGGGAAGTAGCGATATCTACTAAATTCGATTTGATGGAGGCCGCGGCTGATACCTTCGATAGTCCCAGGTACCTCTCCCCTGGGTTCACCATCAATAGCCACAGCTATGCCATTGATCTCTGAACTGACCACAAGATTACCCGGTAGCGGTTGCAGCTCCAGTTTTAGGTCTTGGGTAGCCTCCTCGGTAACGCTGATGGTCTGTTGCAGATCGTAGTAGCCCTCGGCGCTGGCCTGAATACTGTAGTCGCCACTGAGAAGCAGGTAGTTGTCGCCTATATTAAAGGACAGCCCGCTGATATCGATCTCAGCATCCTCTGGCACTGTCTGGAAGATGACCGCTCGCGCCACAAATAGATAGAGCATGATAACCAAAGCGCTGGCGGCCAGTAGCACTAGCGCCAATAGTCCCGGAGACAGGGGCAGACGGCGTTCGGTTCCGGCTGCATTTATAGGCTGGAAATCGGTTGCTGCTAGGGGCTGAATTTTGTTGTTTTCGGGCATAGTATCTTCGAATTTTTATAGTCAATGTTCAGACAAGTCTGCTGTTTTGAATTAGGGTCTGCCGCTGGCTTGTCTGATCCCTATTGCATTGGACTCCATTTTGCTGACTTTGTTGTATCTAATACTGGTAGAGGTGCATCTGAGTTTAAATCATCTCATCGCAGCTCACTTGGATGGGCCCATCGATGGGCGCACCTGTGATGGTAAACTCTACCCGCACGTCGCGGTAGCCCAGTCGTGTTCCCGCGGCTATATAGCGGCCTGGTCTAAGCTGTAGAGAGGTTTTTTCAAACATCCCCAACTTGGCCACCCGATACAGGGTGACCTCGGTTTGATTATTGGATTGCAGTACCACATCGACCGCAGTGGTCGCCCGCTCCAGCACGGTTTTTAGCTCGGCGATTTGCTGATTTAGCACCGGGCCTGGATTGGCGATGCCGGCGACATCCTGCAGTAGACGCTGGGCACTATTGTATTGACTCGAAGCCGACAGTTTTAGTGGGTCGGCCAGCACGGCTTTAAGCTGACTATCCAGGGATGCCCTGACAGTCACTGGAATAATTTTGACCTTGGCCTCAGTTAGCGACGGGTCGGTACGCAACAATGTCTGATAGGTCTCTAGGGCCTGCTGCCACTGTTCTCTGCCCTCAAATTCAGCGGCCTGTCGCATCTGGCGGCTAACTGAGATTTGGGATTCTTTGGTGGTCACCTGGGACAGAGCCTGGGCTACCGCGGAATTATTCCGGTAAATTTCGCCGGCGCGATTAAAGGCATTGGTGGCTGCCACAAACTGATTGTTGTCCAGAGCCGCGAAGCCGTCGCTCATATGACCGCGAAAACGCTGCTCCGTGATAGCCTGCTCCACGGATGCCAGCGCTGCTGCGGCCTTGGCGTGCAGCCCATCCATAGCTACCGCCTGCTGAAAATAGGCTTTTGCCGCTGCCAGCTCGTCGGTGGCCAGCCGCTGTTGGCCACTGTCCAGGGCTGCGATTAACCCCTCTAGTTGCGCTGCGCGCTGATTCAGTTGTTGGGCTCTGGCGTCTTCTGGTGCTATTGCCATGACGGTCGCTGCGGCCTCTGTGGCTCGGGCGATATCTGCCGGCTGGGCATTTTCTACGGCACTATTGCCCTGCAGCAGCGCCTCTTCAAAGATTATTTGGCCGCTTTTTTCCAGGGCCTGGAGCTGCTCCAGTGAACCCTGGTAACTGGCCAGAGCATCCCTGTAGTCGCCGTAGCCATATTGGTCGTCGCCCTGATCGACCAGGGCCAGAGCCTGACGGAATTCAAAATCGCTCCAGTATTCAACGTTTTGCTGCTTGAGGCTGTCGCGAACACTGATAATCTGTGCCAATACCTTTTGTGAGTCTTGGCGATACTTGGTTTTTTCCGCCGCTGTGGATGGGCTGACGCTGCTCTGTGCCTGAGCTGGGGTGCCGGATTCGCCCGCCTCGAGAATCCATGGCTCGGAGACCAGAGCGGGAAGCAGAAACACCACGGCGGTCACCAGCAACAACAAGCCACCGATAATCAGTTTCTGTTTGCCATCCTGTTGGCTGGGTCCGCTGGTCATTACAATGTTCCGCGCTCTTGCTTGTAGATTTTATGCAGCAGCTCTTGCCACTGTTGATACTGGGCCTGCACTGTGCCGCTAAGCGTGACGGTACGGTCTTCTAGCTCAATGACCTGAGGGCCAATCTCCGCTTCCAGAGAGGACCCCATCTCGGCAACAGATTCGTTGTAGGCGGCGGCTTCCTGCTTTTTCTCCAAGCCGGATTTAAGCACAAAACCGCCTACAGCAGCGGTGGCCGTACTGGCATCATTGACCATTTGGGTCTCCGCCTGAGAGCGACCGTAGATGCCGGCCAAAATGGAACCTATACCGGCGATAATCCGGCGGTTGCCCTGTTTGTCTAGCTGCCGGGCTTTGACCACGGAGTCGTAGGAGGAGCGACGAAAATCCTGATAGGCCATATGCATCTGTTGCGAAAAACCATCGTAGTAGTCCTGCATAGTGTCTATATATAAGTAGTCGCGGTCGCGGATTTTGCGCACTCGCATCAGAATACTGTCATTTTCTGCCGGCAGGCGATCTATCTTAAGCGTGCCGTCGCGGCGTTCGCTAACATAGTTGTCAAAAGCCTCGGGTGAGAATGATTTGGCAAAGCGCAGCTCGGAGAGGGTGCGCAGCTCTATGGCTTGCTGTTCACTGAGTTTTTCGCGGTAGGCGAGCAGATCGTTGGCAATGCGAATAAACAGGTTCTGAAAGGGATCACCCAGTCTTTTTAAGCGGCGGTCATAGGCGTATTTGCCGGTGGTTTGTCTGTAGTTTTTGGCAAACCACTGCTTGCCGCTGCTGTCTTTTACCTGAATATCCAAGTCCATGGTTTCGCCATCGGACTGCAATATGGTGCCGGTCACATACAGATCCATAATAACGTTTTCGGTAGGGGTTACCCGGATAGCGCCCCAGGCGCCACTTTTTTCCATGACTTTGGCCAGCTGATTAGAAAAATAAATGGCTTCGGCGTAGCGCACTTCTGGAAAGACGGTGTCATCTTCGTCGGTCAGGTAGAGGCCATCGTTGAGAGTGGGAATACCCACATCGAGCAGAGCAGCCTCGGAGATTTGCTGGCTGGGGGTGCGCAAAGTTAGCACTGTGGACGAGGTGATTTTATCTGTGGCAGCTATGGCTTTGGGTGCAGTCAGGGCTAGCACGGCGCAACAGGCGAACAATGCCGCCGCCAGCAGTCCGCGCTGCGTCTGGTAGGCTTGGCTGATTGCTGTAACTGGAGTTTTCATCGTTATTTCCATCGCAGTATTGATTGGCTCCCGCAACCTGTTGTTAAGTCTAGATTACTGATTTTTTATTCGCCGGTATTCTTCCCAGAGTCGCTCTCGCAATACCGGATCTGTCTCTTTCATGGCGGCGTCGCGTATTTGACGCTCTACTATATCATCACCCTGGCCATCATCTATGTCGTCGGGGATAGGAAGAGCCTCCCCCTGCGAGCCCTCAGCACCGGCAGAGCCTCCGGTCTGTTGTCCCTGACTCTGGCTGTCGCCGCCCTCTGCGCCCTCGGCTCCCTCCTGGGTACCTGAGCCCGCAGCGCCAGAGCCTTCGGCTGCGCGCTTTTCGACTTCAGCATTGGCCTCAGCCATACCGCCTTCAGTGGCCTCTTCAAACAGGGGCTCATCACTGTCGTTCTGAACGCCGCTGCCACCGCTGGGGCTCAGAATATCTATTTCATCACTGCCCTTACCGGAACCGCCAACAGCATCATCGAAACCATCCAGGGAGTCATCTAGAGCCTGGTCTAAATCCTCGACAGACTGACCATCGCCGCCGGCCGAGCCGCTGCTGTCTTGGCCACCCTGGGGTCCACCCGCCTGACCGCCGGGCATTCCTCCACCAGGCATTCCTCCACCAGGCATTCCTCCACCAGGCATTCCTCC
>JBMZST010000075.1:0-7096 GCA_049623265.1 Porticoccaceae bacterium | reverse complement strand
GTTTTCTCGATACCCATCCGCTGCAGATGGCTGAAGTCAATGGTATTGAAATAGCTTACCGCACCGTGGGCCAGGGGGTAGATAAACCCAAGGTAGTCGTGATTATGGGCCTGGGAGGCTCCAATGTGGCCTGGGGCGATACATTAATCAGAGGGCTGGCCGACGCGGGCTACGAGGTGCTTATGTTCGATAACCGCGATACCGGCGCCTCTACAAGATTTGACCACTGGGGTCAGCCCACCCTGTGGTTGCAGCTGATCAAACATCAGCTCAACCTGCCGGTCAACGCACCTTACTCTCTGGACGATATGGCCGCCGATGCTGTGGGCTTAATGGACGTGCTGGGTTATCAGGACGGGCATATTATCGGCGCATCCATGGGTGGCATGATTGCCCAGATAGTGGCGGCTAAATATCCCCAGCGTACCCGCAGTTTGATTTCCATTATGTCCACCACCGGGGCACGGCATCTGCCACCACCGACCAATCTGGCCGAAAATCGGTTGCGCAACCTGGCGGAGGGAGAGGCAGAAGAGGACAGAGAGGCGGCCATCAGGGCCAGAGGGTTTTACCCCGGGTCTATGCCCCGGCATCTTATGGCAGTGTTTAAAGTCGGTGACCGCTCTGAGGAGGTGGCCAGCATACAGGCCGATACCCTGGTTATTCATGGCGCCGACGATGGCCTGATACCACCGGCCCATGGCGAGCACACAGCAGAGCTAATTCCCTCGTCGCGCTATATGCTTTTCGACAATATGGGCCACAACATGCCCAGCGAGCTACTGCCAGACCTGCTGGCCAATATGACAGGCCATATCAACCGCGTAGAATCCAGACTAGCTGGGCCAGGCCTTTAGGCCTGCCCCAGCAGTGCCAATGCTGCAATGCAGCGTTCAACAGTTTGATGCCTGGCTTTGACCGCTTTAAGAATCTGCGGCTTCATATGGCTGTAGGCCTCGACCAGGCCAGCCAGTTCCGCCTCACTTTGAGCCGTGCACTGAGCCGGTAGCATATTGCTGGCAAAGGATCTGGTCAGGCCAAGGTCACTGCCCTGATTCAGCACAGGTATCTGCGCCAGTATCTTCTCTTTATAAGGCGCTTCTAGAGCTGCCTGCTCTGGCGGGAATAATCCGTACATCACATAGCGCAGTGTCGACAGTTTTAACTGGTCCGGGTTATCTGTGAGCGCGGCAAACCATTTGGCTTTGATCTCTGGGTCTGGTCGCAAGGCCTCAGAGTAAATTGCGTACTTAACCCCATTGTCCGAATTGTCGCGGAGTTTTTCGGCGCTGAGTAGGGCGCTGTAGTCAGCATGCTGGTAGCGATTTAATCTGGCCACTATATTCCAGCGCTTATCCTGATCTATGGTAAGGCCGTTAAAGGTTTTTTCGCCCTGCAAAATCTGCCGTAGATTGTCCAGATGGACGGGGTTCTTGCTGAGTTCAACATAGTTGCTGTACCAGTATTTTTGCAAATCCGAGCCGGGTTCAGCATTGCTCAATAGCTGGTAATGCTTATTTTCAACTTCAGCATAGACTGTGCTGAAGTCTGCAATATCCAGCCGGGTGGCCGTGGACAGATAGTCCAGTGCCTTGATTAGACCACCGCCTATGGCGCGGGCCACAGTGTAATCTGACTCGCCAGCCATATTGGCCAGAGCAAATTCGACAAAGGTCTCGGCGCTGAGGTTGGCATCGGAGACACTGTCGATCAGACTCTGCCACAGCATCAGCCGCATCATGCTGCTGTCTACAGCATTGATAGTCTGCTTGGCTACTGCCAGTGATTTTTTATCCAGGTCCACCTTCACATAGCCCCAGTCCTCCTCGTTGGGATATACCAGATCAGGGCAGGGCCTGCCCACAACTTCCGGCACCTGGGTAGTAGCACCGCTGTAGGTAACAGGTACAGCGCTGGTTCTGGACAGCCCATTATCAGCTTTGGCATAAAAACCTATCTGTACCCGCTGCTCTCGCAGAGTAGGAAAACCCTCGGGCGCGGTTTGATGGATAACAAGACTACTGATTTGGTTATCCGCGCACTGATAGTCGACCCTGATACTGTTGAGGCCGGCTTTGTACAGCCAGTCTTGGGTCCACTGGCTCAGGTCCATATCCGCCGCCTTACCCAGTTCGCCTATAAAGTCATCCAGGTCAGTGTTTTTATAAGAAAACTTTTTTAAATAATTGCTCACGCCCAGGCGAAAGTTTTCTTCCCCCAGATAGTAGGGCAGCTGTTTAAGTACCGAGGCGCCCTTGCCATAGGTAATACCGTCGAAGTTGGTCATGGCCTCACCGGTGGAGGCTACCGCTAACTCGATAGGGTGGGTGTTTACCGAGTCATCGGTGCGGTAGGCCCACTGTTTAGTGCGGCTGTAAAACACCTCCCACACCTTGTCGAAGTCACTGGCCTCGGCAAGGGCCAGATTGGCCATATAGGTGGCGAAGCTCTCGTTGAGCCAGAGGCCATTCCACCAGCGCATAGTCACCAGATCGCCAAACCACATATGGGCCATCTCGTGGGCAATTACATTGGCCAGGCGCATTTTTGCCAAGGTGGATTTTTCACTCTTGGCGATATACACCTCGTTAAAGGTTACTGCACCCACATTTTCCATGGCCCCGGCATTAAAGTCCGGGACAATAATCTGGTCATACTTGCCAAAGGGATAGCGGATATCAAAGTAGCGGTGGAAAAAAGCGAAACTCTGCTTGGTTGGCGTAAACCACTCATCGGTGACCACATAGGGAGCCAGACTCTGTCGCGCGAATAGGCGCAGGGGAATATCCTCAAATTGATCTTCCCAGACAGCATAATTACCCGCATGCAGCGAGAAGATATAGGATGAAAAAACCGCTGAAGTCGGGAATGTCCAATGGCGTTTATCCCCCAGCTGTTTAATGCTGCTCTCTCTGGTGGCACTAATAATTTGCCAGTCCGCTGGTGCGCTGACCTCAAGGCTGTAGCTGGCTTTTAGGTCGGGCTGGTCAAAGTGAGGAAATAGACGATTGGCATCATAGGGTTCAAAGTCGGTGTACAGATAGATTTCGCCATTTTCCGGATCCACAAATCGGTGCAGCCCCGAGCCATCGGTAGCATAGGGGTGGCTGTAGTCAATAACCAGGGTGTTGCGGCCAGGGGATAATTCACTGGCGGCTATGCTGATAAACCATTTGTCGTAGCTGTAGGCTACCGGCGCGCCATCTCTGGTAATGGATTGAACAGTGCCCTGGCTTAGGTCTATGCTGAGATCATCCTGGTTGCCCTCAGCCAAATCAAAGCTGATCTCGGTCACCCCTGAAAACGAATCAGCCTGCTTATCCAGATTAAATCTAAGACCATAGCTGACATTGCTCAGCTGGTCTGCGCGCAATTCAGCGGTCTCCGCAAACAAAAACTCACTTGTGGGGCGAGGAGTCATCTGGTTTGACTCTCTATTGTCACAGCTAGCCAATAGCGTAAGAGAAATAATTACCGCCAGCCAATGCCAGAGGCTCTGTGTGAGTGAGGAATAAAGGCGCATTTTTAGTCCTTAGTGGTATCAGTCGAGAAAATCCAAACCCCTATTGTACGATCCGATGAAATAATTTGTTCATCTCATTGTCGGAAAGTTCTTAAATGCAAACTGCAGATTGTTTTATACGACTGGCGAGTCAGGCAAAGACATTGCTATGTAAGAGCTCTATGTTAGCGTTGCGTTACGCATATTTGTGCGTTTCAAAATAAAATTATTATGATTTAGTAGGGGCTATAAATGTTGTTTAAACGCAGTTATCTCAGTGCCGCAGTTATTGCTGGCACCACTTTTTTATCAGCTAGCTACGCAGTAGCTGAGGATAATTCCCAGGCGACCATCGAAGAAATCCAGGTGACTGGTTCTTATATCAAAGGTTCACCAGATGATGCGGCGCTGCCAGTTCAGGTGCTCGATCGCGATTATATTGAAGGCATAGGCGCAACCTCTGTCGCCGATGTGATTGGTAAGCTGGCGATCAGTTCCGGTGCCGAAAACCGCACCGACTCATTTACCCAGGGTTCCACCCAGGGTACCGCCAATGTCAATCTCAGAGGCTTGGGCCTAAGTTCAACTCTGGTGCTGGTCAACGGTCGTCGTCAGACTATTTCTGGCGCACTGGCCAATGATGGCAGTGTGTTTGTGGATACCAGCAGTATTCCCATTAATGCGCTTGAACGTGTGGAAGTTCTAAAAGAAGGTGCAACCTCTACCTATGGTTCCGATGCTATTGCCGGTGTGGTTAACTTTATTCTGCGTAAAGATTTCGAAGGTTTTGAGATAACCACCAATCTGTCTCAGGTGGATCGCGGAGATCAGGAAGACCAGTCTGTTGGGTTTATCTGGGGCGGTGGTACCGATGATACTCGCTTTACTCTAGCGGCCAACTTTATGGATCGCACATCACTGCCTGCCACTGATCGTCCAGAGTTGGTTGATAACGCGCGCAGTTCTCTGGGGGCCAGTTTTGTGGCCATGCCTCATCTTGCCGGCTTGCCCAGCGTTACAGTTGATTCAGGTGGCTATGCAGGTACCTATGGGCCTGGTCAGCGCTTTGCTGTGGATGGCTGTGCCGATAGCGAGGGCGGGTCAATTGTGCCCACGCCTGCGGGTCCCATGTGTTTCTTCCAGTACGGCACCAGGTTTAATCTGGTAGCGGCAGAAGAGCGCAGTCAGTTCTACGCCAATATGACCCATGATATGAGCAATGGTGTCGAGATGATGGCTGAGCTGGGCTACGCCACCAACAAAGTCACCGAGAACCCCCAGTCACCGAGCTACCCGGATCTGACTTTCCCATTGATCTCTGGCGATCATCCGAGCAACCCTCTGGGCGTGCCCCTGGTCTGGCTGGGCCGACCCCTGGCCTTTGACTATCCGTCTCCCAATGCACCTCGTGAGAATGATACTCTGCGTGCCTCACTCAGTTTTAAAGGTGATCTCAGTGACACCTGGGCCTGGGATGCAGCACTGACTCACAGCAGCAATAAGTACCGAGCCCTGCAGCCAGATACCAAGTCATCTCGCCTGCGTGCGGGTTTGATTGGCCAGGGTGGCCCCAACAATAATGAGTACTATGACCCCTTTGTGGCGGCCAATAACAGTACAGCGCTGATTGCCGATATGAGTTATATGACGGATACGCAGCGCACCACAGATCTGACAGTATTTGATGCCGTTGTCAGCGGTGAGTTAATCAGTTTGTTCTCAGGGTCAGCCGTAGACGTTGCCGCCGGCGTTCAATTGCGCCGCGAAGGCTACAAAACCGAGACTGATGACCTCTACGAAATTAAGTTTGATGCCGATGGCAATCCCATTCCCATCGATCTGATTTTCTTGGGCGGTGTTTCTGAAATTGATGTGAGTCGCACCGGTGTCTCTGCCTTTGCCGAGGCAAAAACTGAGCTGACTGATAATGTAGAGCTAACCGCAGCACTGCGATATGAGGATCTCGACAGTGGCACCAGTGTCGATCCCAAGTTGGCACTGCGTTGGCAGCTGTCGGATCAATTGGCTCTGCGCGCCTCTGCCAGTACGGCATTCCGCGAACCTTCGCTGTCGCAGATCAATGCCCAGGTAGTCAACCTAGAGGGCATCCAGGACTTTAATGCCGATGGCTCAGCCAATGGCGGTGTCGCCTTTGTTCGTGTGACCTCATCAGGGTCCGACGAGCTGCAGGCAGAAGAGTCGGATAACTTTAATCTGGGTCTGATCTACCAGCCTACAGAAAATCTGGATATCAAGCTGGACTACTGGATTGTGGACTACACCAATCTGATCACCGTTGAAAATGCCCAGGGCAAGGTAGCGGCAGATATCAATGGTCCAGATATCATCCGCAGTGAGACCGGCACTCTGGCTGGCGTGCTGGTGGACTACTTTAACTCCTCCAGTGTGGATGTCAGCGGTATTGATCTGGAAGCCAACTGGGCCCTTAGCGACAACTGGACTATGGGCCTCAATGTCGCGCATTTCCTGGAATACGATATGACGCTGCCAACCGGCGATGTGATAGATGCGGTGGGTTACCTGAACAACAATAACTTCGCACGCTCTATGCCCGCAACCAAAGCCAATATGAATATTGCCTGGGCTCAGGGTGCACACAACGCCTCAATTAATGTTCACCATATTACCGACTATGAACATAGCCAGGCTGTGCCCGCTACTGAGAGCAATAGCATCGACGCCTACACCTCAGTCGACGGTCAGTACGGCATTAGATTGGGAATGGGTGAGGGCGAGTTGATGTTCAGTCTGGGAATTAAGAACATGTTCGACGAGAAGCCACCCCGTGTCTACGATGGTGCCAACTACAGCTTTGACCCCAAGCAGCACAGCCCACTGGGTCGTGTCTACTATGTTAAGGCAGGCTATAGCTTCTAAAATCTGGGGGATACCACCCGGGTATTTTAGGCCATAACCAAAACCACCGGCTGGGTTAGCTCTGCCGGTGGTTTTTTTTGCGCGCCTTTTTCTCTGCGCGTCGGCGCTCGGTATCCAGCTGCGCGGCGCTGCCAATATGTTCCTCACCGCGAGCTTTGGCTAGCTGCACCTGTTTCTGGCGCTGGGCAAACCGCTGCTTTTTTTCCTCGCTGACCTTGCCATAGCAATGGTGGCACGAGAGACCCTCAGTGTAGGTATCCAGGGTTTTTTCCTGCTCGGTGATAGGCATACGGCAGGCGTGACACTGGTCATAGGAGCCGCGTTTTAGGTCGTGATCCACAGCCACGCGATTATCAAAAACAAAGCATTCGCCCTGCCATAGCGTTTGCTCTTTGGGAATCTCCTCAAGGTATTTAAGAATACCTCCCTCAAGGTGATAAACCTCGTCAAAGCCCTGTTCCTTCATATAGGCGGTGGATTTCTCGCAGCGAATACCACCGGTGCAAAACATGGCAATTTTTTTGGTCTTGGCCCTGTCGATATTTTTATTGGCCCACTCGGGAAATTCTCTGAAGCTGGTGGTTTTGGGATCTACCGCATTTTTAAAGGTGCCAATCTCCACCTCATAGTCATTGCGAGTGTCCACCACCAGCACCTCCGGGTCAGAGATCAGATCATTCCAGTCCTGGGGTTTTA